>NZ_CP085235.1:0-134461 GCF_044807075.1 Brevundimonas vesicularis | reverse complement strand
ACGCCCCTTGCCTGTCGGGGGTAAGGAGGACCTGCACCCGGAGGGCCGCAACGAAGTGGAGGACGGCGGAGCCGTTGCGGGGACGATGTCCCCGACCTCTTTGGGCGTGATTGATCGCGGCGGCCGCGCCTGGACCCGTGCGATGCTGGAATGAGCGGTTTCGCTATTCGCGAACGGGCCATTCAGCCCGGAGAGGAAAGGCGGTGTAGACCTCGGGCGGTTGGGCCCAGAAGGTCACCCGGCCCTCGCAACCGACCCGCCGGCAGTGCGGGTGTCGGTTCCACAGGACGCCCTCCCCGCCGAGGAGGAAGGCCATGACGCGAAGATCGACGCCCATGTTGAGGTGGCAGCGGTTGCACACGACGGTGACCCGCCAGCGTTTGGTCCGCATCGAGTCGACTGTGCCGCAGACAGCGCGCCAGTCCTCACGGGTGTAGCGGTCTGGGTTCTTGCGTCCCACGGTCCTGACGTCGCTGGCCTAAGCGCCCCTGCCAGCGGACGGTCTAGAGGACTCGACAGCGCGAACGCAAGCGTTTGTTCACGTCCCGTTCTCATTCCGGCCAAGGCGACGGTAGACGGTGGCCCGGCCAACGCCGAGCCGATCGGCGGCTTGTTCGACGGTGATGGTTCCCGTCGCGAGCAAGGGTGACACCTCTGCCCATGCCGCGTCGGTGATTGCCTGCTTGGGACCGGGCGGACGCGGAGCGTCGAGGATCTCGCGCTCTGCGCGGCGATCCTCTGCAGCCCGGGCCTCGTGGGCGAGCATCATGGCGGCGAAACGGAAGAACGCCCCGCCGTCATGCCGGGTGTCGATACCGTCATCGAGCGCGACCAGGTGCAGGCTCGTTTCCTGCAGCCTGACGGCCAGATCGAAGATCTGCCGATGGTCCCGCCCGAAGCGGTCCAGTGCGGTGACGTAGAGAACGCCGCCGGGCGAAAGCGCCGCTATCGCGCGGTCCAGCGCTGGCCGAAGGACCGTGGCCCCGCCGCGAAGGTCCTCATGGACCTCGCGGACGCCGGCGGCGACCAGCCGCTCGCGCTGGGCGATAAGAGCGGGGCCGCGGCGAAGCGCGCGGGCATAGCCGATCATGGGTGACTCCGTCTCAAGTCTCAGATTGGACATGGCGCAACCTGAGACAAGACAGACCCGCGCGACTAGCGCCGGTCCGCAGGATGCGGAACAGCGCCCGCCTAGTGAAGGCGACGACCGGGCTGCGCCCGGTTGAGGATGCCGAGCTGGTGGCGGGCGCGGGCGACGGCGACATCTTGCTGGTGGATGATCGCATGAAGCACGATCGCCTCATCCAGGAGCGCGAGGGCCTCGGTCATGTCGGTCGTCTCTTCGACCGCCTGCGCTGCGCGGCCGAGAAGATAGGCGGCGCGGGCAAGTTTGCCCGCAATGCCGCCGGCGCCGCGATCGCGCAGATGCTTGGTGAGGAAGGCGCAACGGTCGCTGGCTAGCTTCCGGGCCCGATCATCGAGGGCGAGCGACAGGCCTACGGCCTGGCTCATGGCCGAGCGGAAGCGAATGTCGTTCTGCAGCTTGCGATCGACGGTGTTCGCGACAGGATCGCAACCGCAGGCCTGGGCGACCGACATGATGGAACAGGCGACGAAGCCAATGGCCTCGTCAGGGGACATCGAGGCCACAAGGGCGCTTTGCGCCGAGGTGGCGAACAACCCGGGCAGGGTAGCCTGTGCTGCAGACATGGGAGGCTCCTTTTGAAGCCGCCTCGCTGGCGGCCGGAGCCTGGCGGTAGTGGGCTCACGAAGGCGGCAAGGGCTTCAGAGCGAAGCGTCCCTTGCCGCCGAGTGTGGGCGCCCACGAACGATGGGCCGGGCCGACAGATGCCGAATCCGATCAGTCTGCTGCGGAACCTGCCGTGCGTGCGGCCAGCGCCGTCCGTCCCGTCTCGGTCAGGGCGAAGACCGGGAAGTCCGGACGATGCGGCACGGGGACCTCCGCAAGATAACCCTCATCTGCTAGGCGATGGAGGTGACGCAGGGCCGCCTTGGTGGCCTCGCGCCCTTCAGGGCTGGCCGAAGGGCTGATGCGACAGCGGCCGTCGGCCGCCGCATCCGCGTTGGCCAGCACGCCGTAGTCGTCTGCGGTGAGGGTATGGGTCTGGGACATGAAGGGGCTCGCGATGTATGGCCCCCTCAGATCGCAACAGGGCTGCAGCTGGACAAGGGGACGACGAAGCGGGTCGCGCCTCACGCGACCCGCCCGGGCTAGAAGCTGAAGGCGAACTGCCCGGTCGGCTCCTGGTATTGGGCCGGAGAGGCCGCTTCGCCGGCCTCGGCCCAGGGGAACGCCGCGAGGAAGTCGCGATTACGGTATTGGGGGCCGATGAACTCCCGGCCCTTCTTCTCGGTCAGGATCTGGCTGATCCAGATTCTGGCGGCCTCATCCATGGTCGTCTCGTAAATCGGCCGGCAGCCGCACAGGGACCGATAACCCGTGTTGGAGATGAATGGGCCGGTGGCGGACACGGCGCGGAATTCGACCTGCAGGGACGAAGGCCCGCCCCGGGCGATGACGATCGCCCTGATGCCGGCATGATCGACCAGGAACTCTCCGGACTGGCCCCACAGGGGGACAGCACCCGGAGCGGCGGCAAGGCGTGCCCGCAGGCGGGGTGAAACCGCCTCGTTGCCTGCCTCGCAGGCGAAGAAGGCGCCGCCGTTGAGTTTCCAGACAACCGCATCATAGCGAATGCTGGCGGCCATCATGGCGGCCTCGTCGCCTATGACGACGGCCGCGTGGAAGGCCTCGAACGCTTCGCGCGCCACAGTGTCCAGTCCGGCCTGGTCGGCCGGGAGATCGGGCGCCATGCGCAACACGGCGGCATCGCGGAGATCGATGTACGAAGGCTCCCGCGAGCGACCCCGCTGCGCGGGGACGTCGTCGATGTCGTCATCGTCCCCTGTGAAATCGGTATCGTCGTCGAAATCCTCATCGAGCGCAGCGGTCGCGTCATCGAAGATGACGGCGGGGTCAGGCTGAATGGTTTCGATGGAAACGGCAGTCATGGGATCCTCCAGTGAAGACCGCCCGGGCTGGGCGGTGATGGAGCAATCCGAACGTGAGGTGCCGGCCCGTCACCGAAGCGCCGCCTTCGGCGGCGCGAGGGGAACGGCTTTAGCCGTTGACGGGATAACCGGCGGAGCCCTCACGGTGGGATGGGACAGAACCGCGCGCCCCCTCCCCTTACAGAGACCCCAACGGCGGAAAGCAGGAGAACGCCGTCAGGATCTCTGGAGCGGTCGACGTCGGGGGGGAGTGAGACGACCGCTCTATGCCCGCGAGCGGGCATAGAGCGACCTTAGACGGCACGGACGGCGTCCAGCTAGGCCAAGCGCACAGAAAGCGACCGCGCTTCGCGCGGACGGCCTTCGCAGGCGGCGAGAGCCAGCGCTGAGCGGATAAAACGAAAAAGGCCCCGCCGGGGAACGGCGGGGCCTCGAATGGCGGTGCGAGAAATCTACTCGGCCGGGATGGTCGGCTGCGTGGCCGAGGCCTGAAGACCGGCGACAAAGCCAGCAACAAGCGGCTTCACGAACCAGGCGATGACCGCGCCAGCGGCGAGGCCGACACCGAAGAGACCAACTTCAATCATGGACGATCCTCCTTCTGGGGCGTCTGTGGATTGGGAATATAGCCCAAAAGAGCGTGGGCCGCCACGATCAGCAACATAACGCCGATGCCGCTTGAGATGATCCACGCTGGCGTGACCACGAAGGCCGCGTTCAGCTGGGGCGTGACGAACACCGCCACGGCCAGCGTGAGAGCCGCCGTCTGGCAACCGTTGGCGCCGAGTTTCAGGCGCTCCTCGGTGACCTTGGGATGGTCCGGACGGAAGACGCCGGACGCCAAGGCCAGCCCGCGGCCGATCAGTCGGCCTCCTCGCTGTCCGAAGGTGAACAGGTGGTCCCGCAGTCGGGACAGTCGTCGTCGCAGGCGCATGACCATTCGTCGCTCCATTCCGTGCCGCACGGGCACTCATACGTGTTTCTGAACCAGGGACCAGTGTCCCCCTCGGGCCGCCGGCTGCTCACGGCAGACGCTCCAGCGGCACGATCCACTTCACGCCCGGCAGCTCGACGGCGAAGCCGAGAGCGGGGATCGAGTCCATCGCGTCATAGGCCTCGTCGAAGCTGTCGAACGGACCGTAGAAGCGGGTCTCGATGTTGAGCCGGCCGTGGGGCCGGTGCATCACCGCGAAGGGTCCCGGATGGTCCGGCCGGGGCTGGACCTCGTCCCAGGGTGGGGTGCTTTGGATGCTATCGAACATGTGAGCCTCCAGGCTGCTGTGGTTTCGCAAACCAAAAGGCCCCCCGGTTTCCCGGGGGGCCGCTGCTGGCGGATCAGCCTTCCGAGCCGGGCTCGTCGTCGGCTTGTTCGGTCGGCTTCTTGTCCAGGAAGATGACTTGGTGCTTCGGGCCGCTCAGGTTGATCTTGGCGCGGACCTGCTTGACGCCGTCCTTCTCGTACTCGTCGTAGCGCAGCTGGCCGATGATGTGGACCAGCGAACCCTTGCGCAGGCACTTCTCGATCGCGTTGACCTTGCCTTTGCCGAAGACCTCGACGGTGTGCCAGGTGGTGCGCTCCTTGCGCTCGCCGGCATCGTTCTTCCAGGTTTCGGTCGTGGCCAGCCGGATGTTGCACACGCGGTCGCCGCTGTTCAGGGTGCGGAACTCCGGGTCGTTGCCCAGGCGGCCGATCAGTTCAACTTGGTTCAGCATCGTCGTTTTCCTTCTTTCTCACCGGTCGGGATTTCCCGTCCGGCTCGCGGGCACTGCCGCGATCACGAGACCGTCAGCGACGGGGACAAGGGGACGTCCGAAGGCCGAGACTGGTGGAAACCGGCCTGCACAAGCGCAGCGCGGAAGGCCGAGGCGCGCAGCGCCGTGAGGGTCCGCCAGGCTCGCCCCGCGCAGCGGGGTTGCCTTCGGTAAGAACCCGACCCGTCGTAGGTTAAGAGTGATCCATTGCGGCTACCCGCCCAGCCGGGGGAACCCATCCTTCAGGTGAGCGGAAAACGCGCTGAAGCCTGTTGGACAGGCCGCCCTTGGTCCATCAACGTCCCGATGCTTCCACAATGACGCGCCCCCGAACGCGCCCAACTCCGACGCCCCCAAGACGCCCGGGGACGGGCCCAGAGCCAGACGCCCACCCCCTCCCCGCCTCGGCCTTCAGCAAAGGCATTCGAAGCGACGAAGCCGTCGAAGAGGACAGCGATCCATCGTCGTCACCATGAGCCTATGCCCTGTACGAAGGGCGTCCGACGGGGTCTGTGCTGGTCAATGAGTGGCTGGCCCAGAGATCGGTGATGGGCATCCGCCCCTGAACGGCGAGGATGCGGCCCCGCCGGTTCCCGGTCCGTTCGCTGCGCTCTCTACCCGGATCGAGTGGCCGCTAGTCGCGGCCACAGGCCCCACGCGCGTCGATTACGCATCGTTTCACGGCACCCTGCCCGTCAACGGCTTCGCCGTTCCCCTCCGCGCCGGCAAGAGCCGTCGCTCCGGTGACTGGCCGGGGCCCACCGTGCCCCGAAGGCTTCATCGCCGCCCGTTGGGGGCGGCTTCAATGGAGGCTTCGCCATGCAAACCGTTTCGATCCAAACCGCCAACCGTCACCAGGTCATCGTCGAACAGATGATCGACCAGGCGCAGCAACTGGCCGCAGGCTGGGAGAAGCTGAGCCGGAAACAGAAGCTGCAGGCTTGGGCGGACTGGACCGCTACTCGTCCGAGCGAGCGGGTGTTCCACCAGTTCCACCGGGTGCTGTCGGCCATCGAGAGCGTCCACTAAGGGAGGGGGGTTCGCCCCCCTTTTGCGCAGGGGCCGTCAGTCCGAAGCCCGGGCGGTTTCTGCAGAAGGGCCGGGGCGGAGGGAGTGGGTTCGTCGATCTGCGCCCTCCCCCGTGACAGTGAACCTGTGAGCGAATATGCCAGTGGGGGTTGTGGTAATCCGTTGGAGATTGAGATGAGCGGCAAGGTGGAAGACGAAGGTCCGGACCCCGTGGATGTGCATGTCGGGCTGGCGGTGAAGGCGTATCGGCTCCGCGCCGGGATGAACCAGCAGTCCCTGGGCAAGGCGGTGAAGGTGACCTTCCAGCAGATTCAGAAATACGAGAAAGGCGCGAACAGGATTTCGGCCTCGATGCTGCACCGGATCGCGGGCGTCCTGGACTTCCATCCGGGGGATGTCTTCCCGGTGCACGGTGTAGAGGCGGCAAGCCCCCAGGCGGGCTTCGGCGCCATCAAGGGAAGCCACGAGCTGGCGGAGAGCTTCTCGCGTATGCCGGCGCCGAACCGGGCGTTGCTGCTGAAGGTCGCGAGAGAATTCGAGCGGCCGGACGCGGCCTAGCCGCCATAGGTCTCGCAGATCGTCCGTAGGCGATCGCGTTGCGCCGGGTCGAGGTCGCGCCGGACTGCGCGGCAGGCCCGGCGGAGTCGTCTCCGGCGGCGAGCGAGGCCTTCGCCGCCGCATGTGGTGCCGAGATAGTGGCGGACCTCCTCCCATCCCGTGACGAAGTCATGCGGGAAGCCTTCGGGGATGATCCAGGCCCCGTCGACCGTGCGCCCGTGCGTCACCGTGGGCGACGCCCGCAAGGCGGGCTTTGCCGCGGCGAGCATGAGGCGGCATAGTTCCTCGTGAACAGGCGCTTCTGCAGCACGGCGGGCGCGCCAGCGCAGCGCCGCCCAGCCAGAGGCGGCGATCCCGATACCTGAAGCGGCTATCACGACAAACACGCGGCTCTCCCCCGCCACTGTGAGTTGAACATAAGCCGAGCGGTGTTACTGGAATCGCAACGTGCGCGAGAAGGGCGAAACAAGCGTGGGTAATGAGATGCCGGAATGGTGGATGCCGATGGATCCGGACAAGATCGAACACGTGCGTTCGCTGCTGAGCCCAGCCGCGTTCGTGGAGCGACCGTTCACCTTCGGGATCATCATCCGGCCGACCAATGAGAAGGAGCGGATCGTGCTCGAGATGATGGGCGAGGACCTGGTGCGGGTGTCAGCGGACGTAAGGGGGCGATAGACGATGCGGCAGCGATCGGCGGACGCCCACCTGGTGCCGGTGTTTCTGGAAAATGCGCAGGGCTTCCTGCGCGCCGGCTCCGAAGGGCCTGAGCCGGAGGCGTGGGCCCCGCGCGCGCAGATGCTGTGCTGCGCCATCGAGCTGGCGCTGAAGGCCGCCCTGATTGCAAACGGCTGGACGGACGATCAGAACCGGCGCGAGATCAGGCATGACCTGATGCGTGGTCTGAAGGCGGCGACCGGCGCGGGGCTGAAGGTGCGAAACGACCGGACGCAGGCCGTCGTCGCGGCCCTAAGTCCCCGCTATGCGAGGCACGAACTGGACGACATGGCGAAGGATGCCGGTAGGCCGTCGCTCGTTGACTGCGCGGCCGTCGCCCGCGATCTGCTGGACGACTGCAGGGCGTTCGCGGACGTGGTCGAGGCCTAAGACCTGGTCCGGACCAGAACGGCGGCGGGCATAGCCCGGCGCCGGTCGATGGCGATCCCGGCGGTCATCAGCGCCAGCATGAGGCCGCCGGCGACGATCGCCAGCGGAAGGCCGGAATGAATGACCGGCGTAAAGGCGATCAGGAGGGAGGCGATAAGGCCGATCGCCATGGCGGCGAAGGTCATCGGAAAGAGGGGCGAGGTCATGCGCGTCATGAAGGGCTCCGTTTCAGGATGGTCACACGCGGCCACCGGTCGTGTCCAGCGGCCGCGCGCGTGGTCACCAGTCAAAGACCGGTAGAGCGGCGCCTTCGGGGAGGTGCGGAGCGTCTCGGTCGAACATGACGTAGTCGAAGCCCCAAGCGCGGGCGAACTCGATGACGGCCCAGAGGTCGTTGTGGGTCTCGTCGTCGCGTTCCTGGTGAACGTAGACGATGAAACCGAACTCGGTCGGGCCGGTGTTCGCCCAGCTGATTGCCTTGGCGGTGGCGGCGTCACAGGTCTCCTGGGAGATGTGAGCCGTTGAGACGTCGAGCATCCGGCGGGTGTTGTTGTCGAGGGATTTGGGGTCGAAGTCGGACATGGGGCCTCCAGACAGCACCGGGATCAGTGCGTGACCGAACGCGTAGCGGGTAGGGTCTGAGCCGCACCCGGAGGGCCGGAACGGAGTGGAGGACTGCGCAGCGGTTGGCGGCGACCGGGCCCGGGCCGCTAGCGATCTGGGGTCCGCACCTTCCGGTCTCGAGGAGCAGGGCCGAGGGACAGGCGGTGTCCTGTTCACGACATAGGAACGGAACGAACCGTGAAAGTGGCCCGGTTTACAAACCGAGCCGTGGTTGACAGATCGCAGTTTGGTTGACGAACTCGGCGAAATGCCCAGACGGACGGCGGAGTCCTAGCGCTTGGTATCGTACCGCACGAAGGGCTTTCTGCGTTCCTGGGCGCGTACCAGAAAGCCGTAGGTCGAAGGTCCGACAAGCAAGAGCAAGAGCGCGGCCACCGATACGGGCATAAGGCCGAAGAGCTTCACCGCGAAAACGGCGATGGCGCACATCGCGAATGCGAAAAGCGGCACGGCCAAAGCGACCGTTACGATCTTCAGAGGGGTCGGAAGTCGTTCCAATGTGCTCTCCTTTGGTCTCGGGGAGACTGCACACGGGGTGTAACGCTGTCCAGCATCCCGCGTCAGGGATCGTCACCCGGACGGGACGAAACTCGCCCCTTGGCGAGGTTCGGTGAGGAGCGCAGCGACGAGTAGAGCCCGCCCCCGCCTCGGCGGGGAGACGCCCGAATTTAACCCTCGCCGTTAAAGACTTCGCCGGAAAATCGTGGCAAAACAGTCGGGCTGTCAGTCCGATCCCTGCATCCCCAACCCCAGGATGCAGGACATGAGTGAAAACGCGGCTCTCGAAGCCACTAAAAACATCGACATCGCCGGTGCCCTTTGGACCGCGATGCAACCCGCCCTGCCCTATCTGGCGGGGTTTTTCCTGTTCGCGATCTTCATCGGTTTCTTGCAACGACCGAAACAGACGAAGGCGCAAAAACAGCACGCCTACAACGAGCGCCGTTCCTGGGACGACCTGAAGCTCATCCGCTCGATGGCGCCGCTGGAAAACCCGGGGCGCGTCTTCGGCTACCTGCGCAAGGTGTGCCCCTACCGGTTCGAGGACATGATCCTCTCGGAGTTGGCCCGGCGCGGCATCAACATCATCCGGGGAACCTCCTACTCCGGGGACGGCGGAATCGACGGCCAGTTCACGCTGAACGGCGAACGCTGGCTCATCCAGGCCAAGCGTTACAAGGCCTACATCAAGGAAGATCACGTCTGGGCCTTCGACGCCGTCTGCCAAAGGCGCAAGGCGCGAGGGCTGTTCGTCCATACGGGACGGACGCCCGAGCGACTGCGCCAGATGCAACGCCAGTGCGGCGACGTCCGGATCATCAGCGGCGAGGAGCTGCTGAAGTTCTTCGCCGGGCATAGCGTCAGTCTGACCCTCGCGCCGGCGTCGCCGGTCTCGCCCGTCGAAGCCGGAAAACCTCAAATCGCGCGCGCCTCTGTCCCCCCTCCCTCCAAGGGGCGCGCAGCGATCGAAGGGGCGGTGCTGTGAGCGCCGCCCCGAGATCGCCCGCGCAGCTGGCCGCCGAGCGCGGCCATGACTGTCGCGGAGACTTCTTCTCGACGGGTGTGGATCTAGATCTCGCCCATGCTGCAGACGCCGATCTGGACGGGACGTTCGAGGCGACGTGCATGGACACCGGCGAGGTCCTGCAGGTGAACGGCTGGCTCTTCGTGAGAGAGGAGCAAGTCAGTGGGCGTTGAGGACAGAGAGTGGTTCCGGGAGGCCCGGGCCGAGCGTTTGCGGAAGGCGTTCGGCGATGCGACCCCGCGTCAGATGCGTCATAAAGGGCGACGCCGGGTGATCGATAGGCAAATCCTCGCGGGCGTTGCCATTCTGCTCTCGGCTGGAGCAACTCTCGCGCTCGGCGCCAAGAATTGGTGGCGCACGATCGACTTCGGGTTGGCCGATGTGCCGGCGGTCGTCGAGCTAGGGCCACAGGAGGCCTTCCCGACGAGTGGTACGGTCAATCTTCACGAGCCGAACGACTATTCCGCGGGCCACGAGCCCTTCGTGGTGCGAGGCGCCGGCGGCGAGACCCGCGCAGTCGTTAGGGTTCGGCGATGGGAAGACGGAAGTCCTGTCGCGACCGGTTTTGTCGCTGGAGATGGGCATACCGAAATACTGTTAAGGCCAGGTCGATACCGCGTGAGCGTCGCCTATGGCCGCAACTGGCGCGGCCTGGCGGAACTGTTCGGCCGAGAGACACTGGTGGAGGAGATCGTCGAGCCCATCGATGTCGTGTCGGGTATGGGGCAGACGCTCTCCTTGCGGAAAACGCCGACAGGAAACACGCCGACGGAGGGCCGCCGGCGTGCCGCCTTTTGAACACGAAGAGGGTAGGGAAAGGCCGTCACGCGGCCTCTGCGAGATCCTCCGTGACAGGGGCGACCGCGCGTCCAGCGATGGCCAGAAGGTAATCGGTTGCGGCCTGGGCCTGGGACGCGGCGCGAAGAATGGCGCGGCTGTCGGTGCGCAGGACCTTCAGCCAGTGGTCGAGGTAGGCCGCATGGTCCTCGATGTGGTCGGGCCGCAAGCCGAGGTGGGCGCCGAGGAAGGCGCTTCCAAGCTCAGCCACCAGCTCCTCGCGGGCGTAAGCGGGATCGCCGAATTTGGAGCCGAACGTGCGGTCTTGCCGGTGCTTGGCGCCGGTCCAGTGGATCAGCTCATGCGCGGCCGTGGCGTAGGCCTGCTCGATGTCGCGGAACAGGTGGCGTTCGGGGAGGCGGATGTGGTCCGGGCCCGGGGCGTAGTAGGCCTGATCGCCGGACCAGCTGATCTGGGCGCCGGTTGCGGCGAGGAACTCTTCGACCGAGGCGATGCGGGCCTGTTCGGCGGCCGCATCGGGTTCCTGGGCGGGGACCGGTGTGGGGTAGAACTCGGCGTCAAGGCCGTCGATCTGTTCGACGTTGAAGACGGGATAGCCCTTCAGGAAACGGAAGCTGCGGGCGTCTGCGTCGCCGGCGGACGGATCGGGTTCTCCCTTGGCCTGGGACTGGCCGTAATAGACGACGAGGGTGGACTTCTCGCCCGCGCGGACCTGCCCGCCGAGGGCGGCGGCCTGGCGGTAGGTCATCCATCGGGAGCCGGAGTAGCCCTCCGTGGCTCCGCGAAGCCAGAGCATGACGACATTGATGCCCTGATAGGGCTCGCCGTTGGCGCGCAACGGCAGTGCGACGGATCCGCCGGCCTTGGACGCCCACGGCTTGGTCCAGGGCCGAACGCCCTGTTCCAGCTGCTCGATGATGCTGGCGGTGATCCGGTCGGCGGGACTCTTGCGATCCTTCATTTGGAAGCCTCCTCGCGCGCGGGGCCGATCCCCGGGCGACCCGAAACCAATCGGGCGGGCTCCGAGCGGGGGACGCATCCGCAGGACCGCAGCGCAGCGGAGGACGGCGAAGCCGTTGCGGCCGCCGCGGCCCGCCCTTCGATTTTCGGGGAGCGCTGCCCGGGGCCGGCTCGCGGCCGGGGCGAAACAGATCTGATCACACAGGAGAGACCGACTTGGAGAACCCAATGATCTTCGATGATGAGGAGCTGGGGCTCTGCCAGCCCTGGTATGACAAGCTTTCGGGGCTAATCGTCGAGCCGACGCACGTCGTGACGGGAGACGACATCGCCAAGGCCATCCGGCTGGGCCATGCGTTCATCATGGAGTTTGTCCGGAGGGCGTCGTTCCACGGGATGACCCCGGAACATCTGCTGCGCTTGCCGTCGGCGCTGGGTGCGTCGGACGGCGGTCTTGTGTTCGCCTGGCGTGAAGGGACTACGGTTCTGGGGTTCCTGCAGGCGGGCGTCATCGCGCGCGGGCCCCTGGGTCACAGGGTGGTGCATCTGCTCGAGGCGGATGGCTCGATCCGCGAGATCCTCGGCCGCGCGAAACAAGAAGCGCTCGATGCGTTCGACCTGGAACGGGAAGCGGTTCACCGGAGCGTGGCCGCATGACCGGCTATCTGATCGATGCGGCCTATGTCTGGCTGGAGAATGAACGGCCCCACTGCAGGACGATGCGGGACCTGCGTCTGCCGTGTGGGGGCAAGGTAGACCTCGCGGTGATCGAGGATGGCCGGATCTGCGGGATCTTCTTCTGGAACGCGGCCTCCGATCGGAGCGCCCTGGTCCATCTGGTGACGGCCGCCAAGGCGTATCTGGCGGAAATCTGGGTTCTCTCGACGCCGGCGGCCGTGGGTGAGCTGCGAGGCTGCCTGCCCCTTCATGTGGGCTTCCGGGTGGCGAAGCCCGGTATTGTGCCGGCGCTGGCGATGCCGGCGACGATCGGCAAGCCGGGCGTGTCCGATCTGCTCAGCCTTCTGCACATCTACGAACTGCGGCAACTGGCGGCGACCCTCGACGTCTCGCCGTCGACGACAGCGGTCGGCGCGGCCGGCCAGCTGGCGTTCGGCAAGCTCAGGTTCATGGAGATGATCTGCGAGGTTCTCCTCGAGCGCGGACCCATGCCGCTTCCGACGAAGCTCGAGATACTCCGCGCCTCGCGCCCGAGATCCGTCGCTTTGCCCCCGGTGTGGGGCGGCTGATGTTCGGAAAGAGACAGCTGCAGGCCGAAGGCGATGCCGGGCCCTGGGGAAGCCGCTCAGGGCGCGATCACCTGGGTTGGCGGCGGATCATTCCGCCGAGGGTCAGGGCGGGCCTGGTGGGCCAGTCAGGGGCCATTCAGCGCCTTTCCCGATTCCTGTTGCGGGTGGCGCTGATCTCTGGCGCAGCGGTGATCGTCCCCCCGCTCCTGGGCGCCTCCACGGTCCTGACGCTGGCGTGCCTGTCGTTTTTTTCCGCCGGCGTGTTGGGCTACCTCAGCTGGATCCACGACGCCATTGAAGGGCGCCAGCGCAGCGCGGCGTCCAAGCGCCGCAAGCGCATCGTCTGGTTCGCGGCCGCGACATGGATGGTGGGGGTCCTGCTGACCGCCCTCGTCGTCCTTCCAACGCCTGAAGCCCGCTCCCCTGCCCTGCCTGAAATCACCGAGACCCGATAATGCGCAATCTCCCCGTCGTCTTCTGGGCCGCCACGATCGCGGTCGGCTTCTCCATCGCCCTGGCCAGCGCCGCGGCCGCTACGGAAAGGCGCGCGACCTATGTCGGCCGGGCCCGCGTCGTCGACGGCGACACCTTGGCGATCGGCAATGATCGGCTACGGCTGTGGGGCGTGGACGCGCCCGAGATCCGGCAACAGTGCCTGCGCAATGGCCAGGCGTTCCTGTGCGGAGAGCATGTCGCCGAGGCGCTCCGGACCTACATCGGGCGCGACCAGGTGCGTTGCGACTACCGCGACTGGAACCCGGCCCGGGCGCTGAACCATGAGGACCGGGCCGTCGTGCGCTGCACGGTGCGGGGCGTGGATCTGGCGGACTGGCTGACGTCCAGAGGGCTGGCCGTTCCCTTCTTCGTGGGAAACTACCGCAGCAGCGCCATGCGGGCCTGTGAGGCGCGTCTGGGCCTCTGGGCGGGCTCCTTCGCCCGCCCGAGCGCCTATCGCCGGCAGGGCGACTTCACGAGCGACGTCATGGGCGTGGAAACGCGGCGGCCCTGCGGCCGGTCTCTCAACCGACTTTAGGGCTATCCGGCATGTGGGGTTGATGCGCGGGTCATTAGCAGCGCCGTGCCCTTGGACGTGAGCTTCCAACCAGCGCCTCCACGGGGGCCAGGACAGTTCTCAACAAGCCCACTGGCTTCGTAATCCCACATCCGCGCAAATGCGGCTTCCGTCGCGGAGGCGCGATTTACGAGAGGGCTACGGGCGCAAAGATTGTTCGCGACCTTGGCCGCCGATAACCGGCTGTCCAGGTCGTCGCCAAAGAGATTGTGCAGTTCGGCAGCGATGCGCCGCTTGTCCATCACTACCTCCGACCGGGACAGCCGGTTATGCCGGCCGAGACTGGACCGGTTCACCCTCGCGGTTGAGCCGGTCGATGATGGCCTGAAGGCCGCGCGTGTCCATTCGGGCGTAGCGTCCGCCGTCAGTAGCGATTTCCTGAAGCTGTTCGTCGGTGAAACCGCCCGGAAACTGCCAGGCCGCGAGGGCGGCCAGAACCTCAGACAGTTCGTGGTCGTTGAGCTGGTGAAGGCGGTCCCTCACTGCTCAGGCCCTTCGAGCGCGTCCAAGGCGGCCTTCAGCACTTCCCACGCCCTGACGCCCCGTTCGTGCTCGATCTTCTTGAACCGCACGATAAGGCTCGCCGGGGCCATCATGTTCAGCTGGGCGCGAGGTTCGTCGGGGACATCGGGCCGGCCTATCAGATCGCTGATCTTGACCTTTCCGGGAGGGTTGGCCCTCCCCTGCCCCGCGCGGCGCGGCGATGCAGGTTTGCCGCGCGACTGAAACCCGGCCGCGTCGGCGACTTCCCGGGCGGCCTCGGCCGCAGGCCTGTCGATCGGCGCCCCTGGCGAGCGCGTGAAATCCGACAGATCGAGGCCCTTGCGCTCCTCGCCGATCGCCTCGAATCCGAATGCGTCGCTGGACTTGGTCATCATGCGGCTTTCTGTGCGGCGGGCTGGCGGAGGATTTCGATGATTTCTTCCGCGAAGGCGGCGGCATTGCTGCGCGCCTGCGGCAGACCGCCCACCTGGTCGGGGGTCAACTCGCTCAGCAGGGCATCGTGTTTGAACATGCCCCGGAAAGCAGGCCGGTCGGCCAGGGAGACGTCCATCAACGGCAAGGCGTTCTCCAGGAGCGACTTGCGGATGTCCCGTTCGTCGCGGGTCATGACGGCGCCGGGGTTCGCCCGGGTGATGACGATCCGGTGCGGGATGGCTTTGCTGGAGATCCGTTCCGTCTGATTGATCTGCCGGATGGTGCGAGCGACCTGATTGGCGTCCAACGTCGTGGGCGCGAACGGCACAAGAACCAGATGGGCTTGGGAGATGACCTGGGCGAGCCATTGGTTCGGGCTCCCCTCCGGATCGGCAATGACGAAGGTTCCCCAGCCCTGCGCGGCCTGAAGCCAGTCAAGGACGGCCTCGTCATCATTGTCCGTGGTGATGACCAGCAGCTTGCTGTCGCCGGCTGCTTCGCGGATCGCGACGGCGGCGTCGGCCGCGCTGCCCACTCGAGTCTTTGGTCCGTCGATAACCGGCGCGCCCCGGCGTTCGGCCCAGCGCGCCAGCGGACGGTTCGGATCGCCTTCCAGGAGCGCCACGTGGGCTCCTGCGGCGAGAAGCTCCGAGGTCAGGGTCAAAGCGGCCGTGGTCTTTCCACTGCCGCCCTTGGTGTTGGCGAAGATGATGTTCGGCATGAGGCTCCCTCCCGAGCGTCCGGTGAGCACGGACGCGCCGTGGCATCCGGAGACCCTACACCACACGGCCCCCACGGACAAGACGGACACCACGGACGCGACGGAAGTCACGGAGGTGACGGATAACCCGGAGGGCACGGACGGCCCGGAGGGCACGGACGGCCCGGAGGGCACGGCAAACAACGGAGAACACGGACCACACGGCGGGCGACGGATGGCACGGACAACCCCGGAGGCCACGGACCAGTCTAGACAGGTCTAGAGTGGTCTAGAGTGGTCTAGGCTAGGCAGAAGCCCTGACGCGAATCCCGTCGCCCTCATCGTCAACCAAGACCACGTCAGTGCCAAGGGGATCGTGAACCTCGTTGGCGCCGAGGTCCGAGATAGGCGGGACGATCGAGGAAGGGGTTGCCGATGCGGCCGGAACGGTCGTCTTGCCCGGGCGAGCGGACTTGGAGACGGGCGGAGCCGGCGTAAAACGGATGTCGAACGTCCAGCGCTCGTCGAGCGGCCTGATCCGGATGACGCCAGCGGCAAGCGCGGCGGCGTTGGAGCGCCGAAGCGCCGCCAGGGAGCGATACAGGCGACCGGAGGGACCAAAGGTCTCGCCAGCGGCTGTACGGGCGTCCGGTGGCCCTTCCGGACCGGTAGGAGGGCAGGAGAGGGCGGCCAGGGCCTGTTTAGGCGTCATAGCGCGGGGCAGGGCAGGGCGCGGCCGCCAAAAGGACACTGAGACCACCCAACCCCCCATGACAGGAACGCGGCGGGCGAATTCGGCTACGCCGAGGCGCGCGGCGTCTTGATCGAAGCCTTCAAGCGTCGGCCACGGGCCCGAGAGGTATTCGCTGGCGAACTCGACGGGCCGCCCGCCAAGAACCCGACTGGCGTCCTGCGCGGTCGCAGCTCGCCGCGCATGGCTGTCGAAGTCGGCAAAGGTCTCTACGACGGGGAAGGTCATGGTCACGCCCTCGAATACTTGGACGCCAGTGTGACGTCCGGAGGTTGAATCTTAGTGAAGTCAGTCCGGTGTGGATACGCGGACGAGACGTTTCCAGCTGGCCCAGAGATTGACGGTCACAAGAGGATCGTTGAGGCGCGCGACCAGGCCGAGCAGGTAGGCCCGCCGGTTGCGGACGTCCGCCGTAAACTCGGCCAAAAGCGCCGCCACAGCGAAGGCAACTCCGGCGTCGCCGGCGGAATGGCGGCGGATCTCTTCCTTCGTCAGCCCAACACGGCTCGCGGCGGACTGCCCGTAGGCCACCACAAGGGCCTCGTCGGTCGGGAACATGGGATGGCGCGTGAAGGGGAAGTCCTTCTGGGCGAGGATATCGGGCAGGGCGATGATGATGTCGCCTATGGCCGGGGCGTTGACCCGGGGACGTCGGCGGGTCGTTGAGACGGGTGTGATTTCGATGACGGTCACGCTATCCTGGTCATCCTCAGCAGGATCATCGTCGTAGGTAGCGGATGACTGCCACAAGACCTCGCCATCCTCGTCCAGGGCGTCGGTTTCGGCCGGTGTTGGCTCCGTCGAGGCCGCGTACTCCTCTCGGAGAGCCCCTCTACCTAGAGAAGATTCACTAATTAGAATTTTTCCAGGCTGAGTAGGGAGTAATTGGGCGCCGTTTCTGTCAGGCGCGCCGGACTCTTCTGTCACCCCTGAAGAACTCCAGACCTGGTGGTCCAGCAGGGCTTCAAGGCGTCCCACGGCTGCGTCGGCCTGGGCGACGGCCATCCGGGCCATGTCGAGATCCTTGCCGCGGCGAACCGCCTCGATGGCGCGCAAAGCAGTCTGGGCGAAGCCGTGTTCCTCGCTGGCGAGGAGGACGGCAAGCAGGCTGCGAATGCGTGTTGAACGGCAGCTGAGGGTGCGTCGCAGGGTGCGCAGCTCGTGGCGATCGACGCGGTCCTGGTCGCGAAGGGCTTCCAGTTCGCGGTATCGGACGATCAGGGGCCGGAGATCGACGCCGTAGGCCTCCTCGGGCGCGTCCGCCGCGCCGATCCGGTAGCGGGTGCGATCGGGGCTGTCCCGGAAGCTGATCCAGCCCAGGCGGCTCGTTTTCTCGCGCCAGCGAGCCAAGGTGCGGCAAGTGACGTCGAGATCCGCCATCAGATAGGCGTCGGCGTAGGTCGAGATGAGGGCGAGCCCAGCCGCATCCAGATCGAGCCCCGCCAAGGCCGCCGAGGGTTTGAAGCACTCCGCCGGCTGAAGCTTCACCAGGTGATGCAGGAACGCCCGTTCCCGGGGTTTGAGGCCCATAGCGCGGGCAGGGACGTCCTCCAGGAGGCGGAGGAGACTGGATTTGGTCGCTCCATCCGGCAAACCGGACCACTGGCGCGCGTAATCCTCCGCCCGCCGATGGGCAGGCGTGACTGGTCGTAGGCCCCGCGCACCCGCGCTGGCCTGATGATGCGTGAGCATCGGTCGCTCCCTTATTCAGGGAGGGATTTCGGGCAAAGCTTCGCCGTCGCCCTCAAAGGGCGTTTTTGTCTTGACGATGGGGGGAGCGAGCGCGCATAAGGGTTCTGCACAATTTAGACCCTTGCTTTTTTTGAAGCACGCCCGCCGTTCCCTCTGGGGACGGCGGTTTTTCTTTGTCTGGACCCCTCCGACTCGCTTGGTGGTGCGGTCATGGGACGGCGCCCCACGATTCGCGTCAAGTTTTCCCAACAGCAATTGGGAAACAGGGGCAATGAGCGGCCGAATGGGTTAACGCCAAGTTACAATTCGGCGGTATGTTTGAGTCCTGGAAAGGCCCCGGCGAGGGGTATGCGGCCGCTAGGCGGCGCGCGCTCCGCTCAGGTCGGCGGAGAGATGTGACCGCGTGGACACGCCTTCGAGGCGCGAAGGCGCCCGAAGATCTGCGGTGGCCGAATAGATCAACGAGCCCAGGTCGGCCTGCTGGTCTTTGGCGATTTCTTTGAGGGCATCGACGAAATGCCGCTTGAAGGCGAGGTCAACGCGGCTTCCCGACAGAGGTTGGCGCGAGATGCCGGCGGCAAAACCGTTGGCGACACAACGCTGTAGGCGGCGCTCGACAACGGCCGACACTGATCGCAGGCCGAGGGCTTCCCGTTCAGCCTTCAGCCCAGCGATGACGCTTTGGGGAAGGCGGGCGGCAACATTGGCGTGGGTTTTGTCGGACACGAACAGCACCTCTCGCCCACACTATGCGGTGAGTTACGCCCCGAAACAAGGGCCGGGGCGGTGTCTGGACATGTGAAAATGAGGACTGCGAACAGCCCCGTGCGGATCACCATTAGCGCCGCGCGGAGCCCGACGCAATATAGAGGCATTCCGCGAATCCAACGACATACGTCCGAGCTTGCGACTCCGCTGAAAACTGCGGTTAGGCGGCCTCTCCTTTGGAGATGAGGAGCATCCTGAGGCTGGCGACGCTGCGGGGACGGCCGCCGGCATAGAACAGGCTCGGGTTTGCGGAGGCGGCGCGAGGGAAGAGCCCCGCCGCTGATCTGGCCGGATCATGCGCGTTGGCGCGCAGGAGGCTTACAGCTCCGCCGGAGCCGAGGAAGTGGGCCATATACAGCTCGCCGTCGCGCGGCGGCCGACGCAGGTAGGAGCGCAGGGCGCTCGCGTTCTCGCGCGTGAACTCGCCGGCGAGATATGCGGAAAGCTGGGCGTCATAGCGCAGCGCGAGGATCTGGCGGCGCACGACGCGGTCGTTCACGAAGGGCTCGCCGTTTCGGTCAAGGTGGATTTGAGAGGCGAGGTGACCGAGGCCATAGGATGCGCCGTGGCGACGCACGGTGAGCAACCAGGTCGTTTCGATGAACTGATAGAGGCCCGCCGCCGTGGACGTCGCCGCCCTGGCCGAGGGGTCAAATGACGATTCCCGCTTGGCCGCCCGCCACAGATAGCCGTGCGATACGCCCGACCGCTCGGCCGCGGCCTGGATGGCGAACTGGACGTGAGCCGCCGGCGTCGACGATCGCGACGAAGCGCGGCGGGTCCGGGGCGCGCGAGCTGCTCGAGACAGGTAGCGCTGGAAACTGAACGCCTGGACCGGCGCGGCGGGCCGCGTCGCGCCGGGTTCCGAGAATGCGGCGAAGGTCGAGGCGACCTTGGCGGCAATCAGGGGATCGAGCGGAGCGGCGGCGTCCGGAGCGGTCGGCACATGGGGCAGGGCCCGGCCGACGAGCCGGCTGGCGTCGGCCTCTGCGCGGATCGCGCGCGCCACTGGATCCGCAGCGAGCATATCGAGTGTGGGCGTGGGGTCGGTGAGGAGGTCCAGCCCGGGGCCGTCGCGCACGGCCGCGAACGCCGCCGCCTCGATCTCCGAATGAGAACGAAGCCCGTGAGCGCTGGCGGACAAGGCGAGCGCCGATACGGCGCAGGCGACAATGGCGAAGGCCGAAGGTCGGCCGAGAAGGTTCTGTTTCATCTCTGCATCCATGGGGTGGGGGATGCAGGGATCGGACTGACAGCGCGGGCCTTTTCGCACACCGGCCCCGTCGCGCGCAACCCAGGGCCCACAAGGGCAAAAAAAGGGGCCAGCCGAAGCTGACCCCCAAGGTGGCCTGTCCAGAGTGGTCCAGGCTCGATGCGACGGATGCGGGCTAGTCGAGGCCAGCCGGCGAATGGAAGACGTGGAACCCGGCTTCGGCCAAGTGTTCCAACGGTTGAGCGCGAGGCACAGTCTGCCCGATCAACTGACCAACCTGGGCGGCGGCGTCGGCGAGCGTCTGCGCCTCGCTGAGGCCGAGGACGGCGTAACCGGCTGCAAGGCGGTCAGCGCCGTCCATCGGAACGAGCCGAAAACGTCGGCTCGGAACGTCCGCCCGAACGGCGGCAATGAAGGCAGTGGAAGGCTGTTCCGCGAGGGCGGCCGACGAGGCGCGCTCGATCAGGGTACGCAGGGCGGCGGCCTTGGCGGGATGCTGGGCGATCTCGGCCGACACGCTCAGACGGCGAAGGGCGATGGACACCAAGGTCGCCTGGTGCGCGTCGTCGATAGGGATGCAACGGGACATGGGGGATTCCGACAAGAGTAGGGGAGGGGGCCGAAGCCCCCTCCGCAAAGGTTCAGTCCTCGGCGCCCGCTTCGGCGTCCTCGTCCTGGATGAACTCGTCGTCCGCGAAATCATCGTCATCAACGGCCCCGGCCGGTCCAGCCCCGATATCAGCCTTGTTGTTGCTGGGTGACAGGGTCGGTTCCGCCAGGGTCGCCAGCATCGGCGGGGTCCAGCGGTGTTTGGCGGCGTTCCGGGCCACGATCTCGACCAGTCCCGTGCGCTTCTCCTTGGCGAACGGTTCGGCGTCCATGCCCATATCGGTGATCGCCTGCGTCAGAGCCTTCTTGCCCGCGCCCTTGAGGAACTCCGCATCCGGCGTCCAGCGCTCGGCCATATCGACCTTGGCGTGAGCGGCGATGAGCCCCAGCTGGGCCCACGCGCGAGGCCGCCGATAGTCGGCCCGGCTCTCGACGGCGTTCAACTGGCAGGCCACGCAGAGCGCCAGAAGCTCGGCCTTTTCCCCCGCGCTCAGGGCGACGACGTAGGGGAAGAACTCCAGATAGGTCGAAGGCAGACGCTCATCCCAAGCGGCATAGAGGTCCTCGTATTCGCGATCCCCCTTGACCGTGATCCCCTCGGCCGGTTCGGCCCCCGCCTTCGCGAAGGACAGGGCATAGCCGTGGTCAGAACGGTTCCGCAGAACCATCCAGCCTTGGTGGGCGACCATCGTGTCATAGGCGACGGCCGGGTTGACGGCGACGGCGTTGCGAACGGCGGTCGTAGCGATACGGGTCATCCGTTGGTGGCCTTCGTGGCCGAACGCGGGCTTCTCCTTCGCCTCGCCGGTCCCGCCCCCGCTCTGCGCGGTGGCCCGGAAGTAGGCGCGCTCGATCGTCAGCTTCCCGCCGTGTTGCAGGATCAGGAACACAGTCCCCGCCGCCTTTTGCTCGTCGGTCCAGACCTCAAGCGTTTCCGTGAGCTTGCGCAGTTCTTCACCGGCTACGGCCCGATCCCACGCGCCGATATCGTGGTCGTTGCTGATCGCCCGAAGTTCGGCCATCCGCGCCGCTTCGGCCTCGGTGGCGTCACGCCGCGCCGGATACTGCCGGCGCTGACCGCCCTCGTAGCCATAGGACTTCTGCGCCACCTCGACATTGGCCCATCCCTCGGCCCGAACCGCCTCAACGGCTTCGTTCAGCTTGTCCTGGGCGAGTTGGTGGGCGAGAGCGCTGTCAGCCCACGCCGCCGTGGTGTCGTCCCCGTCCTGAAACAGGTCGATGACGAACGTGCCGCCCGCCGCCGCATAGGCGTCCCGCCCGACAAAGAGGGCGATCCGATCCGACGCGTCGAGAGTGCTGTCCAGCAGCATCGAGCGCACATTCCAGTCGTTGATGTGACGCTGACCCTCGAAGCGACCCCAGACCTGCAGCTGCCGCTCATGATCGTCCGTCAGGGTGAAAGCCTGCAGGGTGTCGATGTCGAACCGACCGGCGAAGAACGCGTCCAGGACGGCGGGGGCCACATGGGACAGGCTCAGAAGCTGCGCGACACGTTTGCGGGTCGAACCCGTCACCGCTGCGATCTCGCTTGCGTCCAGCCCCTTGGCCGAAAGGGCGCTGTAGGCCGACAGTTCTTCCTGAACCGTCATCGCCTCGCGCTGCGCGTTCTCGGCCAGACTGATTTCGAGGGCCACGGCCTTGGGCTTCAGGACGAAACTGACCCCGAGCGCCTGAATGTCGGCCGGGAGACGCTTCTCCTTCTTCAGCCGTTCGAGCGACCGCAGACGCCGCCGCCCGGCGGTGACGTAGTGGACGCCGTCCTCCTCATAGCCGACCAGAGGATTCAGCAGCCCCACGGGGGAGGCGATGGAGTCGCACAGTCCGCTGATGTCGTCTTGGGCGGGCTTGCTGTTGGCCCGCACGTTCTCAGGCGCAACCTTCAACTTCGCACCCAGGCGCACCCGGATGGTGCCGGAAACTTCGGTCGCCGAAGCGGTATCAATAGGGGTCATTTGCATCGTCATCGTCCTTGTTTTTGATTGGACGCAGACGGTTCCCAAGCCTCGCGATGCCCACGCCAGAGACAATCTCCGGCCTTTCCAAATCAGCACCGCAGGAACGACTTAATCGAAACACGCCCGCGCGAGTTTCCGGAGCGCGGGCGGCAAAGCCGCGCGCTTAGGGGGGTGAAACACGTCACAGACCGAGAGGCCCGGAGGGGGATCACCCGGCCTGCAGGCGCGAAGCGGCGAAGGCTGGGGATACCGGGCCTTCTCGCCCCCGCCCGTCAGGGCGAGGGGTCGTCTTGACGTGTGAGGGGGCGGCCCCCCTCCAATGCCGACTGCAACGCCGAGGAATGCGCGAGCGCAGCGAGCCCCTCTCCCGCCGGCCGCGCCAGCGGAGATAGGCGGGATATCTAGCCGTGGCGGGGACGATGGGGCAGGAGGAACGACGAACAATCGGAGGTCAAATGGAGTCGATGGATGCTGGTGCACGCCAGCTGCGGGCGCAGGAAGTCCTGGCCGAGGGGCTGGTAAGCGGCCGAGCGCTGGAGGAGATCCTCGACGTCGAGGCGGCGCTGCAGATCGATCCCCGATGTCCCGATGCGCTGATTGTCCTCGCGGATCAGGAAGAGGTCCGCCGGCTGGCCAGCGCGCCCTATGTGCGTCTGGCGCTGGCGCATCTTGCGCATGACGAGGCCTGGAATCGCGTCAGGGCCCGGCAGAAGGTGATGGCGCCGCCGAAACGCGATGTTTTCGACATGGTGGAGGCGCGCCCGTACCTCCGGGCCGCGACCCTGCTGGCGGGCTGTCTGGTGGAGACCGGCCACGCCGATCTGGCGCGCGGGATTTATCGCAGGGTGATGCGACAGCAGCCTCGCGACAGCATGGGCGCGAGGTATCTGCTTGCGATCCTGGACGTGCGCACCGGTGATGACGCGTCCTTCGAGCGCCGCCGACCTCATTTCGAGGGCGACGAGCATCCGGCGTGGGTTTTGACGGATTTGCTGGCGGCCCATCGACGCGGGGACGCGGAGAGGATGGGCAAGGCGTTGGAAATCGCGCGGCGTCGCTATCCGGAGATCGTCGCGATGGTCGCCGATACTTCCGGCACTGATCGGAGTGCAGCGCTCGAATGGCGAAGCAGCGAGTTGCACGCGCTATGGCGGGCGAATCCACCCGCGCAGAGGTGGTTGAGAGAATCGGTGGGCGTAGCCGGTTAGGCCGCGAGCTGCATTACGGGGATGCCACGCGCACGGGCCTTGTCGACCATGTTCATGGTCACGCCGTTGCCGGGCCCGGCGACGACGCCGGCAGGCAGTTGATCGAGCATCACATCGTTTCGCTTGAACGGGGCCGCCTTGTCGTGGCGGTTCCAGTCAGGCTTGAACGGAATCTGAGTGACGCCCCGGTTATTGGCCCAGCACGCTGCGATGCGCTCGCCGCCCTTGGGTGTTGCGCCGTGGATCAGGATCATATCGGGGTGTTTTTCCCGGACGCGATCGAGAGCGGCGAAGATCTTGTCGTGGTCGTTGAAGTCTGGGCCTGCAGTGAAGGCAATGAGGGTGCCCTGTGGGACCAGGACCGCGTTGTCAGCCCGGGCCTTGGCGTTCATGTAATCGCGGCTGTCGATCATGGCCGACGTAACCGTCTTGCGGTTGACCATCGAGCCGGCCGCCGGCCGCCACGCGGACCCGGTGTGCTGGGCGAACAGCTGAGCGGCGGTGTCGCGGACAAATTCGAAGGCGTTCCGCTGCTCGACAAGGCTGATCCCCTCCGCCGTAAGGCGCTCCAGCTCGACTGAGCGGACCTCCGAGCCATTCTGCTCCATCATGGAGCGGCGCTGCGCTTGTTCGTTGTCATCGAGCACCCGGCCGACCCGATCGACCTTGCGGTGGAAGATGTTGGTGAACTGCCAGAGGATGTCGGACGTCTCCTCCTCGAGGCGCGTGTCGTTGAGCATCCATCCGATTGCGTCGAAGGCGTCAGCGAGCGCCTGTCGGCAAACGTCCGCTTCCGGAAGTGGACGCGGATCCTGTTCATCGCCGATGGGCCGATAGCCCGTCAGGGCGAGCTCGTCGAGCAACGCGGCCGTAGGACTGATGTCCTGGGCGGGATGGGGATCGGGGTTCAACATGGCGAGTCCTCCTTGTGGCCGGGCCGCACCCTGCGACCTTCACGGGGACCGAACAGGCGATGGGCGACGGGCATGCACCCGAAGGGCCGAAACGGAGTGGAGGACCGCGCCAGCGGTTGCCTGGACCGTCGAGGGCGCTCTAGCCCGACCCTTCGCCGGTCCCCCTCTCGTGAAGGCGCGGATGCGGCTCTCTCAGGCCCCAAAGGACTGGCGCCGTGATCAGCCGACCCTGCAGGACGGCCGCCGACAGGCGGCGGGGTGTTGAACGTCGAGGCCCTGGTTCAGGTGGACCTCATGGAAGGCCTCAAGCGGCCCGCGGGCGGGCGATCGTCGAGACCAGCGGATAGCGAGCGACCAGTCGCGCCAGGATGTCGGCGCCGGCGTCGGTCGAAGGAATGAAGAGACGGGTCCGATAGCTGATGATCTCGGTCATCATACCCATCGCCTTCATGGCGGGCAGGGACGAGGGCAGGATGCCGGTCACCTCGATGCGCTGAGCGCCCATGACCAGGCTGCGGCGGACCGAAACGTCTTCGGCCAGTTGCAGGGTCACGCCCTGATCGCGAACCATGGCCCATCCGGCGACTGGCGATACAGCCGGCGCGTCCAGACCGAACTGGCGGCAGACGCCGCCAAGGTCTGCTTCGGCGACCATACGGCCGATGATACGCTCCCCGTCGTCCGTCTGCAGGCGATAGACCCGCGTCGTGTCCTGGGGCAGTCGTGACCAGATCGGGAGCAGGAGACCGGTGACGACGCTGATGGTCGACTCCATGGTTTCGGGAAGGCTGTCGATCTCGGTCTGCCAGGCCAGAGCGAAGGCGGGCTCTTCGACAGGTTGCCATTGCGACGCCGCCTGTTCGCCGACGCTGACCGTATCGCGAGACATTGGACGATACAGGCGGACGCGGTCTTCAACGCGGCCGTCATCGAACATCCTTGCGGGGGCCTGAACAGCCAGCGCCGCCCGGCCGGACTGACGGTTGATGAGGAAGACCCCCTCGCGATCGGCGCGGATCCCCATAACGTCGGCAAGGCGCAGCGGCTGGACGCGCTGGACCTGGGTCACGGTGAGGAGGCGGGTTTCCGCCCCGCTCTCGGCGTGGGTGAAGATCGTCTTGCGGGCGGTGACGGTGAACCGTTCCGCCGTCAGGGTCTCTACGCCGACTTCGAAGACGCCGGCGGCGACAGCGGCTTCCACTTCGGCCTCAATGCGTTCCTCGAGATAGCCGAAGATGCTGTTCTGCATGTCGATACGAAGGGCGAGGACGCGGTTCAGGAACTGCGTGATCGGGGGCAGGTCCTCCTTCAGCGTGCCATCCGTGTCGCAAAGGGACAGACCGGTCGCGGCCTCGAAGGCGCCAAGGGTCAGTCCGTCGACGCGACCGGCATAGAGCATGTGATACAGCCGACGAAGGCCCGTCTTGGCGTAGTCAGACTCGAGGTTGTCTTCCGGCCGGAAAAGACCCTGGCCGCCGGTCTGGCGCTGGCCCTTGGTCAACGCGCCGAGGCTGTCGAGGCGGCGGGCAATCGTGCTGAGGAAGCGCTTCTCGCCCTTCACATTGGTGGCGACCGGCCGGAAGATCGGCGGGTGCTTCTGATTGGTGCGGTTGGTGCGGCCGAGGCCCTGAACGGCTGCGTCAGCCCTCCAGCCTGGCTCCAGGAGGTAGTGTGCGCGTGTGGCCTGATTCACCGCACCGAGATCCGAGTGGTAGCTGCGGCCGGTCCCACCCGCGTCCGAAAAGACCAGAATGGGCTTCTTGCCGTCCATGAACGCGGCGGTCTCGCCCTGGTTGGCGGAGCCCGGGCGAGTCTCGACACAGAGTCGGCTCTGGCCTTGGGTGGTCTTGCGGACGATCCGGCGAGACCGGCCGGTGACCTCAGCGACGCGATCCGTGCCGAAGTGATGAACGATCTGGTCCAGCGCGGCCTGAACGGGGGGCAGGGCGCCGAGATACTCGATCAGCTCGTCGCGTTGGGCGAGCGCCTCCTGGCAAAGGACGGGCTGGCCGCCGGCGTCGACGGCGGGTCGCGAGCGCATGTTGCCGTCCTCGTCCGAGTACGGTTCGAACAAGGCCACGGGGAAGGAGTGCATCAGATAGTCCATCACGTACTCGCGGGGCGTGACGTCGATCTGCAGGTCGTGCCATTCGGACACGGGGACCTCCGCCAGGCGACGATCGGTCATGGCCTCGCCGGTGCTGACGAGCTGGATGACGGGCGCCAAACCCTCGGCAAGATCCTTCTCGATCCAACGGATGAGCGTGGGGACCTTCATGGCGGTGACAAGGTGGTTGAAGAAACGGACTTTCGCGCCCTCGAACGCCGACCTGGCCGCGCCCTTGGCGTTCCCGTTGAGGGCGCCGCCGTCCTCGCTGCTGATGCCGGTCGCTTTCAGGGCGTCTTCAAGGTTGTTGTGAATGATCGAGAACGCATCGGCGTAGGCGTCGTAGATCTCGATCTGAGCACTGGTCAGCGCGTGCTCGACGATCTCATATTCGACGCCGGCGTAGGACAGGGCGCGCGAGGTGTAGAGACCCAGCGCCTTCATGTCGCGAGCGAGAACCTCCATGGCGGCGACGCCGCCGGCTTCCATCGCGGTGACGAAGCTGGCGCGCGTGGGGAAGGGGAAGTCCGCGCCGCCCCAGAGGCCGAGGCGGGAGGCGTAGCCCAGGTTGGCCACCGTCGTTGCGCCGGTCGCTGAGACGTACAGGACCCGGGCGCGGGGCAGGGCGTTCTGCAGCCGGAGGCCGGCCTTGCCTTGTTCGGAGGGTCCGCGGTCGCCACGAGCCCCCTTTTCGCCTGCGGCGTTGGCCAGAGCGTGAGCCTCGTCGATCGCGACGACGCCGTCGAAGTCCGGTCCCAGCCAGTCGAGGATCTGCTGCAGGCGCGAAGCTTTCTCCTGGCGAGCGCCGGAACGCAGCGTGCCGAAGGTAACGAACAGGATGCCCTCAGACAGGGTGATCGGGGCACCCTGCTTGAAGCGGGAGAGCGGAACGATCTGCTCGCGGCGGCCGCCGAGGGCGGTCCAGTCGCGTTGAGCGTCCTCGAGGAGCGGGTCGTTCTTCGAAATCCAGACGGCCTTGCGGCGGCCCTTCAGCCAGTTGTCGAGGATGGCTCCGGCGAGCTGACGCCCCTTGCCGGCCCCTGTTCCATCGCCGAGGAAGAAGCCCTTGCGGAAGGTGACTGCGCGTTCATCGCCGTCTGGCGCGGCGCTGACGTTGTCGAAGGTTTCGTCGACGACCCACGATCCGGCCAGATCCGCGCTATGCGCCTCGCCGGCATAGATGATGGTCTCCAACTGGGCCTCAGAAAGGATGCCGTCGTCGACCAGACGGCGGGGGAGGTGGGGACGGTAGGTCGGGCGCGGCAAGCGGACCGCAGCCATGGCGGTGGATTGCACCAGAGGCGTGGGGTGGGGTTTCGCGCCAGCGATGGAGATGCTTTCGACGGCGTAGGTCTCGTAGATCCCGTCGGCGTCGTTGCCGGGGCGGTGATCTCCGGCGTTGGCCAAGGCGTAGTCAAGCTCGATGACGTCGGCGAACGTCGGCGAAGGCGGGGTCACCAGTCCGGATGCAGGGCGAGCCGCGACGCGGGGGGCGGTTGGGCGCAGAACGGGCGCACGGGGTATTGCGATTGGCGCGGGAGCGCCGAGACGACGAGGCGCGTCCAAGACCGCCTGCAGCAGCGCGGCTGAATCGCTGGCGGTCGGGCCCGATTGCGTCAGTTGCTCCGCATCGGCCGGGGCGACCTTGTCGAAGATGGTCAGGCGAGTGTCGATCGTCGTGCCGTGGCGGGCATAGGCCCGACCGTCCACCGGCATTGTGAAAGCGAGTGTGGCGCCCCGGCGCTGAAGGGCGGCGAACCTTTGGGGATGAGCTTCAGGGGAAAGACCGGCGCCGGCGATGGTGACAAGGCGGCCGCCGGGGGCCAGCCGGGCGAGGGCGGAGGCGATGTGCCGGAAGTCTGCGCCCTGAGCCCGCCCAACGACATCTGGCGTGACGGAGAAGGGTGGGTTCATCACGACCAGGTTCGGCTGGACCGACGCAGGAAGGCGATCGTTGATCTGTTCCGCGTTCAGGCGGGTGACGGGCGTGTCGCGAAAGAGAGTGTCGAGCAACTCGGCGCGGCGCGGGTCCAGCTCGTTGAGGTGGACGCGCGCGCCGGCCATTTCGGCAAACACGGCCAGAAGGCCCGTGCCGGCGGAAGGCTCGAGGACCACGTCACTGGACCGGGTGTCGAGGGCGATGCTGGCGACGAAGGCGAGGTCGACCGGCGTGGAGAACTGCTGGAAGGCGACCTGGTTCTCCGACCGGCGCGTCTGGGACGGGGTGAGCGCCAGAAGATCGCGTAACTCCGCGAGAATCTCGAAGGGCGCGTCGCGCCGCCCAATCAGGGCGGAAGCCTGCCGGCGAAGGTAAAGGACCTGGGCCAGCTCCGAGGCCTCGTAGGCGTCCTTCCAGTCCCACGCCCCTTCGGCGTCGCTTGCGCCGAAGGTGTCTTCCAGGGTCGTGCGGAGGAGCCGGGCGTCGAGTTGACGACCCTTGCCCAGGGCGACGGCCAGCACCCAAGCGGCGGCGATCAGTGCATCTGTCCGGCTGGGGGCGTCGAAAAGCGAACCTGTGATCAGGCGAGCGGAAGCGTGGGTCATCGGAGGTCTCCGGAAAGGGTTGAACCGGACCGGAAGGGCTCTCTTCTCTCGCCCTATCGATCTTGCCCCTCTCGAATCCTCCTCTCCCTCTCGCTCTGTCCGCCTGCTCCGGCGGTTGACGATCGGCGCGGTCGGAACGGCGGCGTCAGGCCGGAAACCCAGACGCAAAAAGGCCCCGCTCCAGTTGCCTGGGCGGGGCCTTGTTGGGCCGGGCGGGTGTTAGATGGCGAGGCGGTGTGGCTCGTCGTAGATCGGTTCGTGAGAAATGACCTGGTCGGTGGCGCGTGTGCGCGGCACTGCGAGGGCTTGTGGCAGGAGGCGGCCGCCCGCGAGGCGGTCCTCATTGGTCGCACGGATGGCCAGCTGCTGTTGGGCGACCAGGACGCAGTGCATCATCGCCCAGAAGGTCGCCTCATCGGTCGAGTTCTGAGCGGCGTACATCACCTGGGCGAAATCGTCGCCGGTTGCGCCGAGAATGGCGAGGGTGATGTCTAACTTCTGAGGCCCGCCTTTCGACCCGTAATTGGGATCGGCGTAGGCGCTCACTGTATCTCGATTGAAGCCCGCCTTCTCGGCGATGTTCTTGATGCCCTGCTGGCGACACCGAACGGCAATCAAGTAGGCAACGCGACGCTTGATCTGATCAGGCGACGGCGTCGTGTCTTTCCACGGCATAAGGCCCCCAAAAAACTACTGGCCGCGCGCTGCGGCGTAACCCCAACTTATCTGGCCGAGTCCCCCCTCATCTAGGCCGCCCCCGCAGCAGAGGCGTCTGTGATCTGCGCAAGGCAGAGGGGTAGGTTGCTCAGCCTGGCTTCATTGGCGCTGGGGTCCGGGGCCGCGGATCAGCGTAGAGGCCATTCGTCCGCCAGTTGCAAATCAGCGGAGCCCTAGAATCACCAAATAGGCGAGCGGAAGCAAGCGGAAAGCGGAGCGGAGTCCGCACGATGCCCAAAAAAAGACGCATCCCGTGGCTGGAACGCCGCACAGACGCGGCTGGCGGGTCGTTTTAAGAGACTGAGGGGCCGCAACTTAAGGTATTGTTAAGGACGGTCGGGCGGCGGGAAGTCGTCCTTGCCGTAGGTCGATATCAAAATGGCACGGCAGGCGAGGCCGTACATGTAGAGGGCGACCAGCACGACGGCGCGCGTGGTTCTCCAATAGTGCCGGCGGTGTCCAGGGGCCGAACCGGTGCGACGTGCATCAGTGGCCATGAGGTGCATAGCGACCTCGTCGGCCAAGGGCTTGGTCGACAGCGGGAGCCGCAGCGTGCCCTTGCGCGAGTAGTAACCGATGTCGAGCGCTTCGAGACGCTTCGTCGCGATGGCGCCGGTGCGCTGCTTCAGGGCCTGGAGGGCTGGACCGACGAGGTCCAACGTCGACAGCTGCCGACCTTGGGTGACGCGGTGAAAAGCCTTGGCTGCGTCAACTGCATTCCAGAACACAGGATCGGCCGTGAGCGGGATTTTGAGGACCTGCGGCTCGCGCACGGGTTCGTCCCCACCCGATGAAATGGTGTCGTTGCCCAAAAGATATCCCGTCCTCCCCCCGGACCACTGTTCTTCCGCCCGGGGCACCAATGCGGCGTAACAGATTCCGCCATTAACCGCGCCCCCCGAATGCGGCCCGGACAACGCAACGCGCGGGGCTGAACGCGCGAAACGCAGCAACGCAGCAGTATTACGCAGGCCGAGGGCGGACGGATGCGGAAGCGCGTCCGCATGGCGCGGATGCCGACGGGCGAAAAGCGGGGAGGGGGCCGCATCGCACGGAGTCGCGCGGGCGGCGGGCGGCTTCGAATACGCAAGAAGCGGAAGTAAGACCGCAGCGTGTTAAGTAATCGGAAAGCAACAAAACGCCGATTTCAGGGCGCAACGCAATAAAAAGGATTGCGTTGCTATCCGAACCATGAGTTTTTAGGTCGGGCCGAGGCGGCCTAGCGCGTCGGCTCATCTAGGAACGAGGTTTATAACTATGAAGAGGAATGTGATGACGCTGGGTTCGGCCGCTGTGCTGTCCGACCCGAAGGTTATCCGCAACGTCGAGCGCGCCCTGCTTCTGGGCGCCGTCGCTGTCGCGGTGACCGCCACCGCCGTTGCCGGCACGGACAACACGTTCGACTCGACCGTCTCTCAGCTGACCGACTGGACCGAAGGTTCGCTCGGCAAGCTGGCGGGTGTGGCCGGTGTCGCCGTGGCCCTGGTCGGCATGGTGATGAAGTTCGACTGGCGTCTGATCGGCGGCGCAGCGGGGATCGGGCTGACAGCAGCCACGGGCCCGGGGATCGTCTCCGCTCTGGCTTCGGCCGTTTTCTAAGAGAGGGGAGCATCCCCCCTTTACTCTCAGAGCGATGAGGGCGGGGCGGCGTCGGAAGGGGTTCCACGTCGCTCCGCTCCCTAGCTCAGCAATCCCAAGTACAGCGCGTAGCTTGCAAACCGGCGCACTGTTCTTCGGGGCAACCAGTTAGGCCCATGAAAGACACATATATTCCGCAACACCTCGACGCGCCAGAGCGCTATTTGGTGTTTACTCCGGACGAGCTGGCCGTAGTCGTCGCTCCTCTGTTGATCTGCATTCTGGTTTTCAACTTCCTGGTCGGCCTCATCGTGGCGGGCACGTGCCTGTGGGCGCTGCGGAAGTTCAAACAGGGCAGCTCCCTCAGCCGACTGAAATGGGCGGCCTACTGGCTTCTGCCCTCGGACGTCTTCCGGCTGAAGGCGACGCCGCCCTCCCATCTTCGCGAGCTGGCGGGCTGACCATGAAAACAATGAACGTGAACAATCAGGCGCGTGTGCTGAACCGGCGCCTGACAGCGGTGTCGATTATGCTGGCCGCGAGCATCACCGCCAACGCCGCGATGGCGGTTTCGGTGGCGACGATGAACAAGGTGGTTCTGGTCCCCAGCCTGTCGGACTCGGTCGAGATCTCGGCGCACGGTGGCGTTGACCGTGACTACCTCGAACGTCTGGCGCGGGATGCGACCTACCTGTTCCTCAACAGGACGCCCGAGAGCGCCCGGTATTTCGAGCGGAACCTTGAGCGGATCACCGAGCCGGAAACCTATCAGGAGATCAAGGCGGCGCTGATCCTTGACCGCCAGGAGCGGCAGAACACGCGAACGTCGCAGACCTTCTATCCGAACGACTTCTTCGTCGACCCATCGAAGCTCTACGTCGAAGTCGTCGGTGAGCTTGAAACCAGCAACGGCACGCGGATCGTCGAGACCAAACGGGCGACCTACGGCCTGACCTTCAACAAGCGCGGTTCGATGCTTCGTCTCGCCAGCTTTGTCCCGGTCGAGAAGGACCAGGCGCAGGGCACCCGCGCTCCAGTTTCCAACAAGGATGAACAGCTATGAAGCGTGCGCTTCTCACGGGCGCCGCGTTCTGCGCCGCGCTGCTGGCGACCAACCCAGCCCATGCCGATCCCGTCCAGGTCCGCAACGGACAATTCGAAGCCGTTGTATCGGCCGACCAGATGTCCCGCATCGCAATCGAGGGCGACAAGATCGTCTCGGTGCGCTCGATCAGCGAACCTGACGGCCCTCAGATGATGGTCGAGGCCGAGGAGGCCACAGGTGATGTCTATGTCGCCTTTGACGGCGACGTCCTGGGGCGGACCTTCACCCTGTTCCTGGTCACGCAGTCAGGCCGAACGGTCCAAGCGACCCTCTCGCCCGCTGCGGTGGCGGGGCAGACAGTCACGGTGAATATGGGCGCATCGGCCTCGTCCGGTTCGGGGGAGACCGTCCAGCGCTCCGAACGCCGCAGCGGCTACATGGAAACCGTGACGGCGCTCTTCCGGCTGATGTTCAACGGAGAGGCCCCCGAAGGCGTGCGGCGCGAAGCGCGGGCAGGCCAGGCGACACGGGTCGGGCCGTTCGAACTCCGTGTGGTCGAGACTTACGAAGTCGCGAACCTGCGAGGTCAGGTCCTCGCGATCCGCAACGCCTCCGAGGCGACCGTCCCGGTCGTCGTGGACAGCTTCCTGGTCGCTGGGGTGATGGCCGCCGCCGCCGACCGGGTGGAGCTGCTCCCGGGCGCTGATGGACGGGTCTTCGTCGTGGAGGAAGTCCGTTGAGCCATGAAGTTGAACTGCCGGCGGCCGAGCCCGCCTTTGACGGTCCCATTCCCGGCGACTCCAATCGCGCGGCCAAGCGGCGCCAGACGATCATCTGGGGTGCGATCACCGCGTTGGTGCTCGCGGGCGGCGGCTTCGTAATCTACCAGATGCTCAAGCCGGTTCCTTCGCGGGATAACCCGGAGGCCGCGCGGCGTATTCTCGCAACGGCTGACCTGGCTCGCGGCCAGAACATGTCCGGCGAGGCGCAGGCCTCCGAGCTGGCTGTGCGTGTCCAGGAGTTGGATCGCCAGATCGCCGAACTAAATGGGCAGAACGTGCAATTGAGCGCGGAGGCCCAAGGCGCCCGGCAGCAGCTGGAAGACGAGCGCGCCGATGCCTTGCGCACGATCGACGCGCTGAACAATCAGATTCAGACTCGCGGTAGCAGTGCTCCCCCCGGGCCGGGCGGGGTTGCTGTGAACGCGGGAGGGGCCGCGCCGGCCATGCAAGCTAACGGCGTAGCTCCGGCTCCGATGGGTGGCGGTGATCCGTTTGCACCCGTCGGGGCTGGCGCGGGCGGACAGATGGCTCCCGGCGTCGCCGGGGCAGATTCTGGCGTCCGTCCGCGCCGGTCTCTTTCGACGGTCAGGGTGGCTGGCGCCGCTGGCCCAGGGGGCGCTGCGGGCGGCCCGACCGTCTCCACCTCGCGCACCTCCGGTGGCGCTGCGGGTACGCAGGCAGGCGGAACGGGCGGCACGGGGCAGGGACAGTACATGTCGAGCTCGATGCAGGTGTTCGACACCGAACGGTTCGTGCCCCCCAACGCCTACACCCGAGCGCGTGTTCTGGTCGGCGTGGACGCCGCGACTGGCGTCACCAGCACCTCGGACCCGAAGCCGGTCCTCTTTCGACTGACGGGCCCGGCGATCCACGTCGGCGCGGATGGCCGCTATCAACGCACGGATCTGACCGGCTGCCTGGTGAACGGCGCGGCCTATGCCGAACTGTCTTCGGAGAAGGTCTACATCCGGCTGCAGCGTATTTCGTGCCCGGCGGGGCCGCGGCAGTTTTCGGTCGCGACGGTCGAGGGTTACGCGTCCCACCTGGGCAAGGCCGGCGTGCGGGGCAATGTGATCTCGCGTGAAGGCGGGCTGACCGGCCGCGCCATGATCGCCGGTACGCTGCAGGGCCTGGGAAACAGTCTGTCTCGCTACACCGATCAGATGTCGAGCTCGATCGGCATCGGGGCAGGGGGGTCGCTGACCGCGCCGCCCCGTCTGGAAGCGGGTGACGTAGCGGCTGGCGCCGCCGGTTCCGGCGTCGCCAACGCCGCCGAGATGCTGGCCGACTACTACGTCAAGCGGGCCGAGCAGTACCAGCCGGTCGTGGAAATGCCGACCGGCATCGAGGTCGAACTCGTCTTCCTGAGCGGGTTCGAAATTGGCGGCCCAGCCCGCCGTTGAACCTGTCCTTCAAATCAGAAAGTCACGCCATGAAATACCTCCGTACCGCCGCCGCGCTTGCCGCGTTCGTCCTGACCGCCTCGCCGGTCGTCGCACAGGTCGCGACGGCCTGCGACTGCCCTCATCACGGGCAATCCGCGTCGTCTTCGCAGGTCTGCCCCGATAAGGGCGCTGGAAGCGCTGCGCCGAAGTCGGCCGAGGGTCACGCCCCGCACGACCATTCCGCCAAGGAAAAGACCACGCTGTCTGCCCCGACCGACGCGCCGGGCCAGAATGCCGCAGCCATCGCCATCAAGAAGGCCATGGCCTCGGTCGCCGGAATCCTCGCGTCGCTTCAGGGCGACGATCACTGCTGCGAGGACCCGGCGTGCTGCGACAAGGCCAGCACCGTCGCGGCTGAACCTGTCTGCCTAGACGCTGACGCCGTCACCGCCTGATCGTCCGTCTTCCATTCAAGAAAGCCAGATCTCATGAAAATCTCTCTCCAATCCCGCCGCGCGAAGATCCTCGCCGGTGTTTCCGGCCTGGCGGCGCTTGCCGTCATCGGTGTCGCCACCGTGGCGGTGGCCAGCGGCTTCGGGACTAGCCTGAAGGACAAGGTCCAGAAGGAATTCCCCAACACGCCGATCACCTCGGCGGACTGCGACAAAGGCCCCGCCAACCTGTGCGAAGTCGTCGCCGGTTCGAACGTCTTCTACGTCACTCGCGACGCGAAGTTCGCCTTCGTCGGGGCCGTCCTGGACCTCGAAAACAAGGTGGACGTGACAGACGTCCGACTTCGTGAGCTGGCGGCCGTGGGTCAGGCCGAAGCCCGCATTCGCGGCGCGGCGCCTGCCGCCCCGGGCGCAGCGGGCGCTCCGGGCGTGGAGCCCGCTTCTGCGCCCGCTGCGCCGGCGGACAGCCCGATCATTCGCGTGACCCTGCCGAAGGCCAACGCCGTCGTCCATAACCCGGGCGCGCCGCTGAAGATGACCATCTTCACGGACCTCAACTGCGGCTTCTGCAAGCGTCTGCATGATGATCTGAAGAACGTCCGCGACATCGAAGTCACCGAATATCCGATCGCGTTCATGGGCCCGGATAGCCCGGAGAAGGCCAAGCTCGCGCTCTGCGCCAAAGACCGCGTGGCGGGGATCGATGCGATCTACAGCGGCGGCGAAGTCGTCACCTCGGGGGATTGCGCGGCCGCCGAAGCTGCAGTCGCGGCCAACGTCGAGTTCGCCCGGCAGAACGGGATCAACGGCACGCCGATGATCGTGCGCGCGGACGGCCGGACCAACAGCGGTTGGATGCCGGTCAACGAGCTCCGGGCGTTCCTGGGCGGGGCCAGCTGATGCGGGTAGCGCTGATCTTGCTGGCAGGAGCAAGCCTCGCGGCTTGCTCCACCAACACCAAGGGCAGCTGGGCCTGCGGTGGAGTGGGCGAAGGTCAGACCTGCGCGTCGATCGCGCAGATCGACGGCACTCGCTCCTCGGGGACCGCCAACCCGGAATCGCCCGGTATCGAGAATGCCGTCCCCGTTCGCTGGTGGGAACCGCAACCGTTCGTCTTCTCGGACGGCACAGGCCCCCGCCGCGAAGGCGATCAGATCCTCCCCGTCGTGTTCGCGCCGTGGGTGGATGCGCAGGGCGACTATCACCAGCGGTCTGAGGTCTGGGCGGTGATGCGCCGCGGGGGTTGGTGGGTGCCCGCCCCGAACGCGCCGCGCCCCGGTCCGTCCGCCTCGGAAATCGGCCGCAACGCGGTCCAGGAGTAGCCGGTATGGCTGGCAAGATGGGGGACGCGGTCAAACGCGTTCTGGAACAGGTCGGACGGACGGTTTTCGAAGAGCCGCCGCCCCCTGACATGCCTCGGGGATACTTCTCGTCGGCGCGGTTGAGCGACTTCCTGCCCTACCGCAGCTACGACGAGACGAAGGGCCTCTACGAGCAGAACTCGACGATCGGCTGGATCCTTGAGGTCGTGCCGTTGATCGGCGCGGACGAGGCTACCAGCCGCAGTTTGGCGGAGCTTTTCACGCACAGCGTGCCGCAAGGCGCGACTGTCCAGGTCATCTCCTACGCGTCACCGAAGATCGGCGACGTGATCGATCCATGGGCGACCGAACGGGCGAAGCAGGGGGGTGTGTTCGACACGCTGGCCCGGCATCGGCGCAAGCACTTCCGCGACGCGGCGTGGCGGACGGCCTCAAGCCAGGCGCCCTTCTATTTCCGGGATTTCCGGATCTTCATCGCTGTCGAGATGGAGGGGTCGAACACATCGGTCGCCGCCGAACAGATGATCGAGGCGCGCGAGAAGTTCATGGCCGATATCCGGGCCATTCGGAGCGACTCAGCGATCGTCACGCCCCAGCAGCTGATCTCCCTGGTCGGGGATATTCTCAATCCGACGACCAACATCCGCCCGCGCGAAAACGTCTTCCGTGAAGACCGCTGGCTGAACGAACAGATGGTGGATGCGGAGACGACCTGGACCCGGTATCGGGATCGGATCGAAGTCCAGAGCCGCGCCCAAGGCGACGACCTTCTCCGGCCGGAGCTGTCGGACGATGTCGTGGCGCTGGCGCGTGATGGCGCCTCGCGGGATGAGCGTTTCCAGATCCGCGGCTTCTCGGTCAAGGACTACCCCGAACACTGGACCCAAGGGCTGATGTCCCGGGTCCTGGGCGACATGTTCAACGACCAGCTGCGGCTGATCGGCCCGACCGTGATGTGTCTCTGCTTCTCGCCGATGACGGCGGAAAAGACCCGGTCGACGGCCGAATTCAAACGCCTCCGGACCAACCAGGCGGTGAGCAATCCGATCGGACGCATGTTCCCGGAGTCGCGCAAGGCGGCCGAGGACTGGACGATGGTGATGGAGGACGTCGCGGAAGGCGCCCTCTTGGCTCGCATGGGGATGTTCATCCTGTCGGTCGCGCCGATCGCGGATGCCGAGCGGGCCGAGCGAAGCCTCCGCTCGGTCTTCCGCAACAGCCGGTTCGTGCTTCAGCGGGACGACGACATTCACCTGCAGACGGTTCTTGCCTGTCTGCCCTTGAGCCTTGGCGGCGGCCTGTTCGAGGACCTGGCGACGATGGGCCGGCTTCGTCGGATGCCCACGACGGTCGCGGCCCGCCTCGCTCCGCTGCAGGGCGAGTTCCTGGGCATGGATCTTCCGCACATGCTGCTGGTCGGCCGGCGCGGTCAGGTGATGACCTACAGCATCTTCGCGAACAAGGCGGGCAACCACAACACGGCCGTCGTCGGCGCGTCAGGCTCCGGCAAATCCGTGTTCATGCAGGAGACAGCGGCCTCGCTTCGCGGCGCCGGCGCCGAGGTCTTCGTCATCGACGACGGGGAGTCGTTCAAGAACAGCTCGATCCTGTTGGGCGGGGCGTTCGTGCGTTTCAATCTGGACAAGCGGACCTGTATCAACCCGTTCTCGATCATCGACCCGTCGCAGGCCTCTGAGGAAAGCGCTCAGGAGTATCTCCTGGAAGGCGTCGAGATGATCCGCCTCATGATCGAGCAGGCCGCTCGTGGGGCGCAGGGGTGCAGCGACGAGGAAAAGGGGGCGATCGAGAAGGCGGTCATGACCGTATGGGCCGACAAGGCCCGCGACGGCTCCTTCGCCGATGTGATTGACGTCCTCGCTCGGGACTACGGCGAGCGCGGCCAGAATCTGGCGCTCGCGCTGGGCGCCTACGGTCGCGACGGATCCTATGGTGGGTTCTTCAACGGCGCGACCACGCTGCAGATCGACAACCCCTATACCGTCTTCGAGATGAGCGATCTGGAGAGCAAGGCGGACCTGCGGGCCGTCGTCGTGCTCGCGATCCTCTTCCTCGTCCGCCAGCGTATGAAAAAGGGCGGCCGCGGGCTGAAGAAGGCGCTCATCATCGATGAGGCCTGGCAGCTCCTGTCGGACGGCGCGGCCGGGAAGTTCATCGAAGGGTTCGCGCGCCGTTGCCGCAAGGAAGGCGGCGCGATCATCACCGGTACGCAGTCGATCAACGACTACTACAAGACGGACGGTGCCCGCGCCTGCCTTGAGAACAGCGATCACCAGGTCGTCTTGCGTCTGAAGGAAGAGGCGCTGGAGCAGCTGCGGACGAACGACCGGATGAAGGTCGACGACGCCACCATGACGCTGCTGAAGTCGCTGAAGGTTGTGGACCGGGAATACTCGGAAATGGTGGTGATGGGACCGGACGCGCGCTTCCTGGCGCGCCTCGTCCTCGATCCCTACTCCGCGACGCTCTACTCCACGACACCGGCGGTCTTCGACAAGATCAAGCGCCTTGAGGCGAGCGGCGTGCCGCTGTCGGAAGCGGTGGCGCGAGTGGCCTACGAAGGTAGCCGTCGCTGATGGCCGCAGGACTTACAGCATGGGCGGCGGCGCTCGACGACGCGCCTGCGCTGAACCGGGTTCGCCGCCTAGTTCACGCGGCCGGTCGCCGGGTAGCGTTCGCCGTCGACTGCGCCTGCATCGCTGCCTGCGTGCTGGGGCTGCTGACCTTCTCCCTCGCGGGTTTCGAGCTCCCCACGGCTGCGCGGCTGTGGGGCGGTTTCTGGACCCACTACGCCGACGCCCCGCCCGCTGCCCGCGAGCCGGTGCTGATCTTCATGATGGCGGTGTGGCTGATCGCGACCGTGCTGGTCGGCTTCTGCCGCTTCCCCCGCAAACAAGCCGTCCTGAGCGGGACGGAAAGGAAAGCCGATGACAACCGAGCCTGAACACGAGACCGCCCAGCCCACGCCGCCTCCGCTGCCGCCGGCACGCCAGCCGACGATGCGCGAGAAGCTGGAAAAGTGGATGCCCACGAAGGGGCAGGCCGCCGTTGCGGCGATCGCTCTGTTGGCGGTCTCGAATGTGGCCGCATGGGTGAAGATCGTCCGCGAGGACCAGCCGATGATCGTCACCGTCGGCGTCCGCGAGATGAGCCAAGGCTACGTCTCCCGCCTGGCGCTCTCGGATATCACGCCGGAGGAAGCGCGCGTGAAGACCGAGATGTTCCTCGCGGTGACGCAGGACACAGTCAGGCGCGCTGCGGCGAGCAAGAACGTCCTTTTGCTGGCGCGGGAATGCGTGCTGGCCGGCGAGACGGCCGACATCACCAAGGAGGTGGGCGACGCCGTACAATTGGCGCTGGCGGAAGCCTCCGGAGGCAGCAGGCCGGCCGCACTGGCCGCCCCGACGCCGACTGCAGCGGGAGCGCCGTAAGAGAGTGGGCGAAGGCTGGGTTCTGGATAGCGCCGAGATGGCATTCCTGCGGTTTCATTTGACCGAACCTCTGCCGGAGGCGTGGCAGTTCGTGCCCACTACACCGGGGAGCGACGCCATCTTCCAGGCCGTGAAGGTCCTGGCCGATGGCAAGGTGGTGTCCGCTCAACTGCCGATCACGAGCTTCAGCCGGATCGAGACGTTTTTCGACGACGAGTACCGCGTCACCATGGCCGGTCGCCTTCTTCTGGACAGGGAGAACGCGTGATGCCGTTGGAACCTGACCCCAATCCGCCCTCATGGCGCCGGGTGGGGATGCTCGTCCTTTTCCTGGGCGGGGTGTTGGCCTGGAAGGGTGGCGAGGGCGTGAGCGCCCGCTACGGCTTCGGGATCAATGTGACGGAAAGCTTGCCGCATTGGGCCTTCATCACGGACCGGTCCGACAAGGCCGTGGCCCGTGGTGATCTGGTCGAGTTCGTAGCGCCGCCGACCCCCTATTACCCGGAGGGACAGCGCTTCGTGAAGCGGGTCGCCGGCGTGGCGGGCGACCGTGTCGAGACGCAGGCGCGGAATTTCTATGTCGCCGGAAAACTGGTCGGGGCGGCCAAGGAGCGAGCCCGGTCGGGCGAAGCCGCGCCGATCGGCCCGACTGGCGTGATCCCGGAAGGCCGCATCTTCGTCGTGGGTGACCACGTCGATTCCTTGGACAGCCGCTACGCGGCGATCGGCTGGATCTCGGCCGACCGGATCATCGGAAAAGTGGAGCCCATTCTATGAATCGTTTGCTGTGCGGTGCGGCCGCCGCGCTCTTCATGGCCGCTGCCTCGCCTGCGCTGGCCGGCGACCTCGGGACACATGGTCAGACGTTCGATATCGCCGAGCGCGACATTCTCGAGATGATCTCGGAGCAGCTGAAGCGCGCCGAGGCCTCGGGCCGGATGGGTCAGCTGCAGGATGAGTTCAAGCGGCGGGTCCAGGCCAAGGTGGAACGGCCGAACCCTGTTCCCGGGCTGGTGCGGACCGTTGAGCCGCGCAGCTGGCTGTTCGACCCGTCCATCATCGTGCCGCAGGACTTCTCAGACCATCGCGGGCGCGTCTTTGCCCGCGCGGGCCAACGGATCAATCCGCTGGAACGCCTGCCCGGGTTTGACCGCATCCTCATCTTCCTCGACGGCGACGACGCCGCCCAGGTCGATTGGGCTGTCGGCCAGCTGCGTGAGGGCGGCGAGCATCGTGTGCGGCTCATTCTGACCAAGGGCGCGCCGATGGAGCTGATGCGCCGCCGGCGGGTCCAGTTCTATTTCGACCAGGAGGCCAAACTGTCGACCCACTTCGGGATCCGACAGGTTCCGGCGCGCGTCGAGAAGGACGGCGACAAGCTTCGGATCTCGGAGGTCCGGCCGTGACCGGCGTCGAAATCGCATGGTGCGTTTTCGTCCTGGTCGGCTCCGCCGCCTTGGGCCCGGCGCTGGAGGCGTGGACATGAAACGCCTGTTCTCGCGAGTCGGCGCCGTAGCGGCGGCGACCCTGATGGTCTTTGCCCCGGTGAGCGCGGCCGCGACGGAAGGAAGCGCTCTGGCTGCTAGCGCGGCGGCGGTCGCCGCTGTCTCGGGGGCGGCCACGGCGGTTGCTGCGCAGGACCCGGCTGACGCGGCCCCCTGCGAAGGTCGCTTCGTCAATCCCATCACCGACGTGTGCTGGTCGTGCCTCTTCCCCCTGACCTTGGGATCCATTCCCCTGTTCAAGGGCGACAAGCCTGACACGCCGAATCCGTCGTCGCCCGTGTGCGCCTGTCCGGCCCCGCCGCCGCTCTTTCTCCGGATTGGGCTGTCGGTCGGGTTCTGGGAACCCGCGCGTCTGGCCGACGTGACCCAGCGGCCCTTTTGCTTCGTCAACCTGGGCGGAGTGAAGATTGATCCGGGCTTCGGCTATCCCGGCAAGTCGTCGCGCAAGAGCGACGGGGTGGCCGACCGGTCCGCGTATCACGTCCACTGGTACGTCTATCCGGTCATGGTGTGGCTGGAACTGCTGACCGACTTCCTGTGCGTCGAGCGGACCTCCTTCGATATCGCCTACATCACCGAACTGGATCCGCTTTGGCAGGACGATCACCTTTCGATCCTGATCCACCCTGAAGCGCTGATCTTCGCCAACCCGATCGCGACGGCCGCCTGTTCTGTCGACTGTGCCTCGACGACGGCCGGTCACGCCCGTCACGAGATGTTCTGGTGCGCGGGCTGTCAGGGGACGATGTACCCGATGAACGGCAATATCTCGGGTGAGTATTCGGACATTCAGGGCGCTCTGCTCGCGGCCGAACGCTTCGCCTTCAAGATGCACCGGCAACTGCTGGCCGACGGTACGAGCGGGCCGCAAGCGGTCTGCTCGAAATACAAGATGCCGATCATGGATAAGCGCCAGTACCGCTTCCAGCTGGTGAACCCCGTGCGCCACACGCGCGGCCCGTTCACGTGCCCCGCGATCGGCTCCTCAACGGTCCCCTACGAGAGCGGGAAGACCATCCCGATCAAGGGTGAGGACTACGGCTTCCTCGTTTGGCGCAAGCGGAACTGCTGCGTCACCGTCATTCCATAAGGGGCAGGACCATGCTCGATTCCATCTTACCGTCGTTCTCCGGCACGCTGGCGTGCTGGGCCGGTTTCATAGGCGTCCTGGCGGCCGCCATCACCTTCCTGTGCCTCGGTTTCCGTAACCAGTGGGTCGCCTTCTCCATGGCGGGCTCGCTGCTGGCCGGCGGGGCCGTGATGTGGGCTTCCACCCCGGCGTGGGCACAGGACCCGGGCGCGCTCGGAGCGGCCGCCCGTGAACTGATCGACCAGGCCGAGGCCCGCGGGCGCTCGGCCGAGGAGGCGCTTCAGGGCTGGGCCACTCAGGTCCAGGAGCGGGGGCAGGAGTATCGGCAGGAGGCCGAGACCCTCGCCGCGACGAACCGTCAGAACCTGCAGCGTGGGATGACGATGCTGAAGAATGATCCGTTCTTCGGCGATGCCGCCGAGATCGCTTCAGCGCAGCCCGAGGAGGAGGGAGCGCTCTACATCGCCGTGTCTCTGACGATGCCGAAGCCCGCACTGCGGCAGCTGGCGCTCGATGCGAACAAGGCCGGGGCCAAAGTCGTCATTCGCGGTCTGGTGAATGGGTCTTTTGAGCAAACGTTAGTTGCTGCGAAAGAGATTTTCGACGAGAATAGCATCGGCGGCGTGGCGATCGAGCCTCAGGTCTTTCGGGCCTTTGGTGTCGAACGCGTACCGACGTTTATTGCAGCCAAGGCTCCGGTCCAACCGTGTGACCAGGGCGTCGACTGCGATAGCGTGGCAACCCCTCACGACCGCCTCGCGGGGAATATCAGCCTCGCGGAAGCTCTGCGCCTGTTGGCCCAGGGCGGTGACCAAGCGCCCGACGTCGCGAGAGCGGCTTTGGCCCGGTTAGAGGGGTGATGGACTGTGTCCTATCGAGGTCTGTTGAAGCAGGCGCGTAGCGCCGTAGTAATCGCGTGCGGCGTCGCCCTTATGGGCGGCGTCCTGCCTGTTTTCGCTCAGACCACGACGTCGGGCGACGGGGGAGCGGGCGGGTTCGCCGGCAGCAATCCACCCCCGCCGCTCGGCGACCCCGGCCAGGTCGTGCCCGGCGCCGGGGGAGATACGACCGGCTGGTCTGGCTACAGCAGCGATCCCAACCGGCTGATCAGCGCCGGCGAGGCCAATGCGCCCGGCAACGAATACCTGCAGGTCATTGGCGGCGGCTCCGTGAACGCCGCCCGCTATGATCTGTCGAACAACGACGACTGGCTGAAGCGGTCGCTGGATTTGCTCGGTGATCCGGGCAACGAGGTTGGGGACCTGACAGGGGACGCGAATACGTCGTGCCAGCAGGAGACGACGCAGGTCACGCACGAGGAGAAAAGCCTCTACACCTGTGAGACCGCGACGCCGGTAACGAACCAGCCTCAGAGCTGCACGCGGATCTACAAGCCGGAATTCGACACGGACTACGTCTACCAGTGTCAGGCCGGTAACCAGTGGCGGTCTGAAACCCGGACCTGTGAGCCTGAGCGCGTCGTCACGGTCGACGAGGATTATGTCTACTCCTGCAAGACCGGGACGGTGTGGACGCACACGCCCGCGAGCTGCCAGCGGCGGCGCATCGTCGTGGTGGACGAGGACTATCAGTATGGCTGCGTTCAGACGTGGAACGGATCGACCCATGCCCCGAACGCCGCCTGTACGGCGAACGGTCAACCGGGATGCGTGGCCTCCGGCGGGCGCGTCTGCGCTGCGCCTTCGGGCCTGCCGTCCAGCTATGTCTGTCAGCAAGGCTATGCGGGGACTTCGGTCGATAAATTCTGCGATGTGAACCAGGTCGTGGAGATCTTTCCGACCGGGACCTTTGACGGTGAATCCTGGCGCGCGGTGACGACGGCGGCCGATGTAGCGGCCTACTCCGGGTGCACGATCAGCAACTACCGCAAGGAAGGCACGATCTGGAAATTCTCGGCCAACTGCCCCAACGGCCTCAACATCTCGGACATGAACAAGATCCTGGGCGACAGCTTCGGTCGGACCGGGTGGAGCTCCAGATCGACCAATCCCCACTGGCTCAAATTCTACGTCAAAACGGCGGGGCCGGGCAGAGACCAAGGCGTCAAAACCAACAACACCTGCGCGCCGCTTGAGGCCGACACGACCTGCCGGATGACCGGCGATGTCTGCACCGAGCCCGCCGGCAGTCGCATGATTGATGGGACGTCGGTCTATCGCGAATGCTGGAAGTATGCGCGGCGCTACACCTGCGGAAGCCGGACGGACTACGCGGGCTGCGCCGCCCCGGCCGGTATGGCGCTGACGGGTGAGCGATGCCTCGCCACCGATGCCGGCGGGACCTGCACAGGTTCGGAGCGCACCTACACCGACCCCTCGGGCGGCTGCGCCCGCTTCGAACAAGGGTTCCGCTGCGAGGACCAGGTCCCGGGCGCGGGGACGCCGAGCCAAGTCATCCGCGACGTCGTCTCCGACACCTGGGACAACGGCTGCAACGCCCTCGCCGGGAATGGCGCCTGCGTGAAGCAGGGCGAGGTGGTCATCGAAGGCAGCCAGACCCGGACGATCAATGGGCTGCAGGTGACGCGGAACCCGTGGACCGTCAGGGAAGACTACATCTGCTCGTCGTCCTCGACGGTGAACAGCTGCACGCCGTTCGTCGGCTGCGTTCAGCAGTCTCAGACGTGTGCATCGCAGGACAGGGCCGGAAACTGCACGGCCTATGACCGGACCTATCGGTGCGAGAACCCCGCCAACGGCGGGGGAACGCCTATCGAGACGCCGCGGGAGGTAGTCGGGGAATACTGGACCGACCCATGCGCCACGAACCGCAATGACCCGGCGTGCCGGCTGACGTCGAACGTGGTCGTCATCGGCAATGAGACGCGGGTGATCAATGGCCTGTCGGTGACACGTAATCCGTGGAAACGGCGCGAGTCCTGGACCTGTGATCGTGCGACGGCCGTCAACACCTGTGCGCCGGTGGCCAGCTGTCAGCTGATCGGGCAAAGCTGCGCCGGCACGGCGCCGGACGGCTCCTGCTCGCTGCAGCTGAACCGCTATCGCTGCGAGAACCCGGTGCCGAACGAGCCCGTGGTCGAGACGCCGATCGACTGGACGGGTGGCGGTATGCACGACAACGCCTGCCCCTCCCGGGGCAACGGCGCTTGCACGCTAACCAGCACGACCTGCTCGCAGCCGGGCGAAACCCGCATCGGGCCAAATGGCGTGCCCGTCACGCCGCCGTGCTGGGAAGAGACGGACACCTACACCTGCGAAACGATGGGCGAGCCCGGGAACAACTGCTCGCCGCCCTCCGGCTGCGAGATGAAGGAACAGGTCTGCCTCGACGATGTGCCCGCCGCCCAATGCCGGGCGTGGGAGAACGTCTACGAATGCAAGAAGGAAGTGGTCACCGAAGAAACCCGGAATTCATGCCAGACGCGGGTCTGCATCGGAAACATGTGCGTCGGGAACGAAGATGAGGGCGACACCGACATGCCGGACGCCCTGGCCGCGCTTCTGATCGCTCAGATGGCGGGCGAGGACTACGAAAAGGACCTGACGATCTTCAAAGGCCAGCCGATGCGGTGCCGCAAGGCCGTCCTCGGCTTCCGCAACTGCTGCAAGGACAGCGGTTGGGGCGTCGATCTAGGCCTGACGCAGTGTTCTGAGGAAGAGAAGACCCTCATGACGCGTCAGGAGGCGAAGGCGACCCATTATGTCGGGACATACTGCTCTCAGAAGTCGTTCTTCGGGATCTGCACCGAGAAGGCCATGCGCTACTGCGCCTTCGAAGGGACGCTAGCGAAGATCGTCCACCAGGCGGGCCGCCCGCAAATCGGCAAGGGTTGGGGCACGCCGAAAGACGCCGACTGCTCCGGGTTCACGGTCGAACAGTTCCAGCAACTGGACCTGTCGAACGTCGACTTCTCCGAGTTCACGGCGGGCCTGATGGATCAGATCTCGACGCCCGACGCCGGCGGCACTGTCGGCCGGATTCAGCAGAGCATCGAAAGCCTGATGGGCAACGGCTCGCCCGGGCCCGGCGAAACCAACGAAGCGGGCGGGGGCCAGCCGTGAGCGTCCGCCAATCTCCCCACAACCAGGTAGACTCCATGATCTCGTTCTCGATCCCGCAACGGTTCGGCTTCGCGATGGCGGCTGGCCTTGCCGCCTCGCTGATGCTGACCGGCCCGGTCCGGGCCCAATCGCCGTATCAGACGCAGCCCGCGCCAGCCGCGAGCGGCGCTTCTGAAGAGTATTGCGGTCGCGACTTGGGCATGTGGTTCTACTGCCAGCGACCTACCCCGCCTGAGCCCGCCGAAGAGGCCGCGCCGCTACCGACTATCAGCGCCGCCACGCCGCCCGAAGTACGCGAGCTGGAGGAGTATCAGCGCCAGCTCGAGGAAGCCCGGTCGATTGCCGTCTGGCGGCCGACGCCAGAGACCGTCGAGCGCTACTACCGTCTGCAGCAGGTCGCCCTGGAACGGGGCGGCCTCTTCGCCGACCACTATAGGCGGCTGACGTGGACCAATCCGGATCTCGACTACACCGTGCGCCGGCCGGTGACAGAAGTGGCCAAGCATGGCTGGACCGATGACCGCATGGCGGATCGGGACCTGTTCTTGCGCGGGGTGTCGACCCGCGTCGGGGTCTTCTACGTCTACCGGGGCAGCTGCGGCGCCTGCACGATCGCCAGTCCGATCGTAAAGGCCTTCTCCGATCGCTACGGGATGACGGTGCGCGCGGTGTCGGCCGACGGCGCGCCGAACCCGCACTTCCCCGGCGCGGTGCGTGACCAGGGCCAGCTGGCGGCGTGGGGCGTGCGGCAAACGACGCCGGCGCTCCTGTTCTTCCAACAGTCCGACATGGATCCGCGCACAGGTCAGATCCGGCCGACGCGGGTCCGCGGGAGCAACGGTCAAATCCTCGAGCTGCTGCCGTGCCTCAAGCCCCAGGGTTGTCTGACCTACGCCGGGGCCGGTGTCATGGCGATGGACGACATCGCCGAACGTCTTTTCGTCCTGCTCTCCAAAGAGCCGGGCACAGATTTCTAAAGGAGCAACGCTCATGAAGCGCAAGAACGACCATCGCGCCCCCGGCGCTGATCCTATCGCCAAGTTGAAGGGCCGACGTCGGCGCCGGGCCGCGCTGGCCAGCGTCGTCGCGGCCTCCTTCACGCTCCTGTCGAGCGCAGCGCCCGCAAGCGACGTGAACAGCAGCATGGACACCTATTGGTCCAGTTCGCTGGGTTCGGCGAACGTCACCGGCCCGACTGCCTTCCAGGGGCAGAGCGCTGGCTATTACACGCTGGGCAACATGGCGGTGCGGACGCCGCAGGAAACGACCCAGATCGGGTCGATCCAGATGCCGTCCGTTCGCGCCGGCTGCGGCGGTATCGACATTTTCACCGGCGGTTTCTCCTTCATCAACAGCGACCAGCTGGTCGCCCACATGAAGTCGGTCGCGTCGAACGCGATCAGCTATGCCTTCATGCTGGCGCTGAAGAGCCTGTCCCCCATCGTGGCTGACCAGATCGAGTCGCTGCAGAAGCTGGCCAACGAGGTCAACGCCCAGAACATGAGCTCCTGCCAGCAGGCGCAGGCCCTCGTAGGCGGGCTGTGGGGCCGGAGCGACACGGCCTCCATGCAGGTCTGCACGGACCTTTCCACGTATCGCGGCTTCTACTCCGACCGGATTGCGGCCCGACATGACTGCCCGAACCGCCTGGCCCAGAACCTCAACAACCTTCCGGCCCAGGACAAGAAGTCGATCCCGGTCAACAAGAACATCGCCTGGGAGGCGACCAAGCAGCATCCGCTTCTGGCGGGCGACCGCGAGTTGGCCGAACTGATGATGACGTTGACCGGGACGATCATCTACCGCTGCCCGGACAACAACGGGTGCATCATCGACGTGATTCCGGCCGACGCCGACGACGACGGCGTCATCACCAAGCTGCTGGACGGCGGGAGCCTCCGGACGCACCGCTGCGACACGGTCGAACTCTGCCTGAACCCGGTCAAATACGGCGGCTCGCAGAACCTGGTGGCCAGCAAGGCGCTGAAGAACCGCGTTGAGGCCATGCTTCGGGGCATCGTGGGCAAGATCCAGGCGCGGCAGACGCTCAACGCGCAGGAACAGGACTTCCTGAACATGGTGAGCCTGCCCGTCTACAAGATGGCCAGCGTCTACACGGCCCAGCAAGGCGCAGCGGCCGCCGGCACTCTGGCGCAATACTCGGACATCATCGCGCTGGACCTCCTCTACACCTGGCTCAACCGGTCGGTGTCCATGGTCGAGGACGGGGCTCGCAACATGGTCGGCATGGACGAGGGCCAGCTGAACCAGTGGCGCGCGAGCATCGACACCGTCCGCCAGAACATCGGCGCCAAGCAGTCCCTCGTTGCAGAGAAGACGTCGTCGATCGAGGCGATGATCTCCCGCACTCAGCAGGCTGAACAGGTCCTGACCGCCCGCATTGGCACGCGGATTGGAGACGCGATCGCGTTCTCCGCTTCGCAGACCCCGAACTAAGGACACCCCATGGAAACGGTCGAGGTCATCACCTACGGCGGCGGGTCATACTACCGCGATATCTTCCAGGCCGTCGCCCTCTTGGCGGGGACGGGCGGAATCTCGTCGCTGATCCGGCTGGCGCTGGTCCTCGGCCTGATGATGGGCATCCTGAAGGCGGTCTTCGACTTCAACGTCGGCAAGATCCTGCGTTGGTTTCTGATCGCCTACATTTCCTACGGGATCCTCTGGGTGCCGAAGGTCCAGGTGCATGTGACCGACGTCTTCGACCCGGCGCTGACCGGCGCCGACGTCGCCAACGTGCCTCTCGGGGTGGGGATGACGGCCAGCCTCACTAGCCGGGTAGGTCACCGGGTGATCGAGCTGACGGAGACCGCCTTTGGCGATCCGGAAGCGACGCAATACTCCAACACCGGGATGATCTACGGCGCCAAGGTGTTCGAGCGGCTGCGCACGGCCCGGATCGCGGATCCCCGCTTTGAACAGAACCTGCACGCCTTCGTTCGCGGCTGCGTCTATTACGACATTCTCGACGGCCACTACTCGTCCGGAGAGCTGGCGCGCCAGAACGACTTGTGGACCTACATCACGGTCACCAAGGGCACGAACCCCGGCCGCTCGATCGAGTATTACAACCCGACCAGCCGTGAGATCGTTTCATGCACGGTGGCGGCGCAGCGCCTGAACGCCGACTGGACGGCCACCCTGAGTTCCTCGATGCGACTGTTCGAGCGGAGGCTGCGCCCGGAGCTGGACGAGAGCCAGCTGCAGGCCGCCTTCCAAAATGAGCTGGGCACGCTGCATCCCTACATGCTGGGCGCGTCGCGCGACGCGACGTCGACGTTCCAGCAGGTCCTTATGGCCAATGCCGTGCGACGTGGGGTGACGGGTTTCTCGGCCGAGGCCGGCGGCGATGCGGTCGCCGTCATGGCCGAGACGCAAGCCGAGGTTCAGACCCGCAACACCCAGCAGCTGCTGGGCGGCGTGGCCGAAAAGGCGATCGTGATCCTCAAGATCGTCGTCGATCTGCTCTTCATCGGTATGTTCCCGGTCCTGTTCCCCGCCTTCCTCCTGCCTGGCTTGGGGCCGCGCATGATTCAGGGCTACCTGACAGGGTTCCTGTATCTGCAGCTCTGGGGCCCGATGTACGTCATCGTGCACAAGATCAGCATGGGGACCGCCGCGACCAAGTCGGCCGCTGCAGCCTACATTCCGGACAGCGCACCGGGCATCAAGATCGCAAACCTTGAGGCGATCGGCTCCGTCAATGCGGACATCGCCGGCGTCGCCGGCGTCATGACCATGATGATCCCGGTTCTGGCCGGGATGCTGACCAAGGGCGCGATGGCCGTGGGCAGTCAGGGCGAGGCCTTGCTGTCGCAGTTCCGGAGCGGGGCAGAGGCAGCGGGTGCGGCCGCGACGACGGGCAACTTCTCCTTCGGCAACACGGCCTTCGAGAACGCGTCCTGGAACAACCGCAGCGCCAATCGCTGGGTGACCTCGGGCGAGATGGATCAGGGCAATTTCCGGACGACGGACGGCAATCTGAACCGCACGGAGTATGGGGCCAATGGCGCGCGGACCCTGACGTCCTCGATGTCGAATACGGCGTGGAACGCCCGCTTCAGCGAGGGCGTGAGCTCGGCGCTGGTGGAAGCCGCAGGAATGCGCCGTGAAGAGGCGCAGGCCCTGCGCCGCAGTGTGTCCGAGGCACAGTCGCGGGTGGCGTCGGAAGGTGTCGAGCGGGTCAACAGCTGGCTGCAAAGCGACAGCAAGACCCGCACCATGGGATCCGAGGAACGGGACACGTGGGGCTCCACCTATCAGGTGATGGACCAGGTCTCGCAGAACCTGCAGCGGACGCATGGCTACTCGGAGTCGACAGCCAAACAGGCCGTGGCCCGGGCGGCCGCCGAAGCCTTTGTTGAAGGATCGGTCGGAACACCTGGGCAAGGCGTGCTGGGTTCTGGTGTGAGGGCCGGAGGGCGCGCAACTGTCGGCGTCGAGGCGTCCGCCTCCCGGAACACCACTGAGACGGACCAAGTCCAAGCCGCTCGCACGGCCCTGTCCTCGGCAGGGTTCACGGACCGCGTGGATCGCACCACGGCCAACTTTGCGTCGAACACCTTCAGCCAGACGTCGACGGCGCAGTCGATGTCCTCGGAGAAGATCTCCGACACCTTCTCGTCGACCAGAAGCATCATGGACGCCGCCGATCAGTCGGAATCGCAAGCGAGGTCCTATGACCAGCGTGCGGACTTCACCAAGACCAACTCGGCAACGATCGACCAGAACCTCAACAACCAGTTCACCGAGTATGCGATGCAGCGTCTCGTGGGCCAGCGGGACGCCTACGGCGGCGTGATCGACGAGGAACGGGCCGCTTACATCATGTCCGGCCGCGGGTCGGCTGGCGAAACCGCGATGGTTCGCGAGCTTGAGCAATCCTTCCGTCAGGAAGAGGTGATGAAAATTGCTGCGCCGGAACAGGTCGTCCAGGGCCGGGAGATCGGCCAGACCGTCCGGCAGATGGAACCCGAACAAGTAAGGCTGCTCGAGCCCGGCGGGGACGGCAGCAGCCTCCGTCAGGGGGTGACCTTGGCGGGGCTGGGTCAACCCGGATCGGGAACCAGCGAGTTCGCGCCCGGCACGTCTGGATGGCAAGCCGAGCGGGAAGAGCGGGCGGAACGGGCGGCCGAAGCCCAGACCTCGCGCAGCGCCCGGGGGGCGGGCGACAGTGGTGACGGCGAGCCCGACGTCCGTAGTCGTGTGCCAGGCGGAGGCGTGGCCAACGACGCCGGCGAACCGGTACTGCGTCCGGTGTTCAATTCAGCTCTGCGTGACTCTATCCGCGAGGATGTCAGGGAGGGCGGCGGCGTGATCGATGCTCATCGACCGGCCGATACCTCGCTCTGGAACAGCCGGAATGTCGAGGACACTCAGCAGGAACAAGGTAGCGCCCGTCTGGGCCGCCGGTACGGCACGTGACCGCACAAGAAAACGGCCGCCCGGTGAGGGGCGGCCGTTCTATCGTCTGCGAATTCGTGGGAGCCGCTTCAGCCCTGCGAACGGCGAGCTTTCAGCAGTCGGTTCGCATTGAGGACAGTGATGTAGGGCACGGCGAGAAACAGAAGCAGTCCCAGCGAAAGCAACGCCAGTGGGTTCCCCGTCTCCAAGGCGTAGGAGATTCCCCAAAACACCGCCCCCAGGAGGGCCACGGTCATGATGGCGGCGAACACATAGGTCGCGACCGCCCCGGCTATCAGTCCCGGACCCGCGAGCGCGAAATTCAGCTGGGCCTCCAAGACGCGCTGGGCTTGCGGCGACAGGTTCAAAGACGAAGGGGCGGCTTGCATGGCATCGGTCTCCTTGGTGTTCTTGTTCGGTTCTACCACGACGGCCTCCATGCAACTAGGACGGCAACATCATCTCGCAGATCGCGCAAAACGCCAAGCGTGCCCGGATCTGTGACGCTGCACTTACGTCGACCACCCTCGACGTGGGATATTTCAACATCGTTTCCAAGTGAGGGTAGGGGTTCCCACCAATGAAGATGAAATCCATCGCGGCCGCCGCCGCCGCGCTCCTCGCAGCCGCCGGCATCGCCAGCGCTGCAGAAGCGCAAAACCGTCAGCGCAGCTATCAAGCCTACGCAATCATCGACATCGAGACGGAAGCCGCCAAGGGCGTGATTATCGACGCTGCAGAACGCGTCCTTGAGGGCTACGCCAGCGACTTTCAGTCGAACCGTCCGATCGCCGTCCAGACTCCGGAGCAACCCGGCCGCTTCGTGCTGTCGAACCCGCTGGCGGAGAGCCGCCTTGCCGGACTTGCCGCCCTGGGCGGGGTCAGCACTCAGCAGTTCATGGTCGCGACCTGCGACGGCGCTGTCTGGACCGCCCACGTCACGCGCCGGGTCTCGGGCAGCCAGGAGCTGCGCACCACGCTCTGCCTGTTCCCCTACGCGCGTGAGGACCGGCAGGGTTATCACCTGAACATGTTCGCCAGCGACACCGCGATGAGCGGTGGCGGCGTGACCGAACGCCTCGGCCGGGCTCTGGCCAACCGTCTGGTCGGGACGCCGCAGGAGTTCACGGAAAACATGCTCCGAGGGACGGTGCAGGCCATCGAAGCTCGCACCGGCGCCTCCGCAATCCTCATCGAAGGCGAGCCGGAAATCCCGGGTCTGGCCTGGAAGCGGTAACTCGCGCTCTGACAAGAAGCCGCCGGCAGAAAGAGGGCCGCTCCGCAAGGGGCGGCCCTATCGTTACGTCGACTCTCGGCCGGGAAAGAGATCAATCACCTCGCACGGTTCCGCCGGCGCATCGGTTATGTCCTGGACGTCCGAGATGGGATCGAGGCCCACGGCTGCGAGCGGGCCCGAAATGTCCCCCAGCAGACCAGAGACAGTGGCTCCGCTGTCGGGCGGCATCGCGGCCGCGATGATGCGCTGGATCTCCTGCAGGGCCTCGTAGTGGGTCACCGAGGCCGTTCCCGACGTACCTCGAGCGCGACCTTGTCGAATCGCAGTCCTTTTGTCCATTCCATTCCGGAATGCGAGTTTTAATGAATTATGCGACAAAGGGCGATGCGCAGGCCTTGCAGACGCGCCGCGCTATCTGTGAACATAACAAGAACAGTCGTCATCATCAAGCTTCAGACGGGAGCCTTCTTTAGCGCGCGCACATTGAGGATGAGCTAGGACTGAGCATATGCAATTGTAGTCCGCAGGGGATCTGACGTGCCCCTGAGAATTTCCTCCACGCGGAGCTAGAGTCCGGCCCTTGAAAGGACGGACGGAATGAAACGAGCGAGATTCACGGAAGAGCAGATCATCGGGATCCTGCGGGAGAACGAGGCCGGCGCCAAAGCGGGCGAGCTGGCGCGCAAGCACGGCGTGTCGGAGGGCACGATCTACGCCTGGAAGGCCAAGTTCGGCGGGATGAGCGTGTCGGACGCCCAGCGCCTCCGGGCCCTGGAAGACGAGAACGGAAAGCTGAAGCGCCTGCTGGCCGACGCCATGCTCGACAAAGCCGCGTTGAACGATCTGCTGTCAAAAAAGTGGTAGGGCCCGCGGCGCTGCGCCAGGCCGTCGCCCATCTGAAGGCGGCGTTCGGCGTCAGCGAGCGACGGGCCTGCTCCATCATCAAGGCGGACCGTAAGTCGGTGCGCTATCGCTCCTGCCGACAGCCGGACACGGCGCTGCGGGAGCGGCTGCGCGCCCTGGCTGTCGAGCGGCGACGGTTCGGCTATCGGCGGCTGTTCGTGCTGCTGCGGCGTGAGGGAGAACCCTCGGGCAAGAACCGGATCTACCGGCTCTATCGCGAGGAAGGCCTGACGGTGCGCAAGCGCCGCTCACGTCGTCGCGCCATGGGCACGCGCGCGCCGATCCTGGTCGAGGCCAGGCCGAACGCCCGCTGGTCGCTGGACTTTGTGCACGACCAGTTCGCCACGGGCCGCCGCTTCCGCATTCTCAACGTGGTCGACGACGTCACCCGCGAGTGCCTGGCGGCGATCCCCGACACCTCGATCTCGGGACGCCGCGTCGCGCGAGAGCTGACAGCGCTGATCGCTCGGCGGGGCCGTCCCGCCATGATCGTCAGCGACAACGGCACGGAGTTCACGTCCACCGCCATCCTGGCCTGGGCGCAGGATCATGGCGTCGACTGGCACTACATCGCGCCGGGCAAGCCGACCCAGAACGGGTTTGTGGAATCCTTCAACGGCCGGATGCGCGACGAACTGCTCAACGAGAGCCTGTTCTTCAGCCTGGATCACGCCCGCCAGAAGGTCGCCGCCTGGGCGCTGGACTACAACACCCGCAGGCCGCACTCGTCGATCGGCTACCTCACCCCGGAGGCTTTTGCCGCCAGTCTGACCGCAACAGGCCGACCCGCTGCGCAGGATGAAAGCTGCGCGGCCCGGCCTGTTGCTCACCCCACGCTGCGAGGCGTAACTAACCCAAGGACTCTGGTCGCCGCTGGATGAAAACTCAGGGGCACGTCACGCCTGCCCGTCAGATCAGGCAGCGCCAAAGCTCGGTGCGTTTAGCGCTAAGATTAGCACATTAGTGCAAAGCTCCCTGAAAATCGGTGAAAATACAGTGCCTTGGGCTAGTCGCTATCTGAGTCAAAATCAGAGACGGCTTGAAAGCGGGCGGATCGCTCGGATCGCCGGACCCGGGCGCTCGTGAGGTGGTCAAGACGGGAGCGCATGACGAATTGAGATCAAGGCGCTTCGTAATCGTGTGCTATGCTGGGGCTTTGAACACTACGCGCGTCTTCGACCCGGGACGCCGACTTTGGCGTCGGGACAACAGGTCAGCCTTGATATCGGTAAAGAGGGCCTCGCCCAGTTGGCCCCGACCCTGGCTAGAGGCTTTGATCGGGGCTGAGGGCAAACACCTGAAGGCGCAACGGCGCTGCCAAGGCAGGCTTATGGACGCCCATCCCAATCCATCCCCGGGAGGATGGAAACGGCTGCCAGATCGATGACGGCCCGACCTTTACGAGCTTTGTCCGCGGGGGGACCGGTGCATTGGAAGAAGAGTGCGATAGCGCGACCGCAAAACTCGCAATGACCGTCACAACAGTCTCGCATCAGGAGCGCCACCAGATCAGACAGGGCGGGGAAGACGGCGTTGTGAATTATTGATCGGCCGTTCCGGCGGCTGGCGATGAGGCCTGCCGCCTCCAAACGGCAGAGATGGAAGGAAACGCGCGAAGCCGGAGCATTGCCCATGCGCCTCGCCCCTTCCTTGAGATAGTTCAGGTCATGCCTCATGTATCAGGCGAGAACTGATGGTGGCGGCCTGATGCAAAACCGCCTGCCGGCCTGAATGGGAGGGGGGAAGACCCTGCAATCGGGGACTATAGCTGCGGCGGGAAGGGCAGTTCGAACTCGGACCGTTCGGGCGCGACGCCGAAGGTGGCTTCGCCGTCACGGCCAGCGTACCGCCCCAGTAAGGTCGAGTAGGTGTAGAAGCGGATTTTCCGGGTGTCGGTGTCGAACGCCATGAACCTCAGCCAGCCCGCGCCTCCGTTGGCCGAACCCGCCGTTCCGTCCGGCCCGACAGTATTGCCCTGGTAGTCCTGGATCAGCTGATAGACCGGATGCCCGGCGTCGTTGAGGTCGATCCGAAGGTTCTCGCCATTGGACACGCCGTCCACCGGGCGGGTGTAGTTGTGTCCGCTCAGGACCATGAAGATCATGGCGTTCTTGCGAATGAAACGATCCCAGACCTGGTCGGGGCTGAGGTTGTCGGCGCCCGGGAAATAGCTGTCGTAGCCGTTTGATCGCTCCTGCGCGTCAGGGCGCAGCCATTCGTGGGTGGTGATCATGACGGGAAGGCCGGGATGGGCGTCGATCACGCCCTGGGCCCAGGCCAGCGCGGATTGCGGGGGCTCCATCTCCAGCGACAGGTGCAGGTACGTCCGTCCGCCGCCGTTGAAGGTCTGATAGCTGTTCAGTCCATTTTCCGACGCGCCTCCGTACCAGGCCTTGCCGGCGAAATGGCGCGAGGTCGGTCCGAAATAGAGGCTCCATGTGCGGCCGCCAGCCAGCGGCTTGGAGGCGCCGGGGCCATCCTGGGTCCACCAGGAATAGTTGTCGTAATCGTGGTTGCCCGGAACCATGCCGAACGGCAGGCCGCTGCGGCTGAGGATCGAGATGGCGCGGTTGGCGATGTCCCATTCCTCGCGCGTGTCGAAGAACTGGTATTCACCCTCGGCGTCGGGGATCGCCCGACGGAACTGCCCGTCGCCATGCTGGACGATGTCGCCGACGAAGGTGACGAAGGCCAGGTTCTTGTCCTGCCGCGTATCGACCAGATAGCGCATCTGCTGGTCAAAGGTATCGGCGCCGCGTGGTTGCGGCAGGGTGATGTCGGCATAGTTCTGGGTGTCTGAAACGACGGCGACGGTGAAGATCTCGGCCCTGGCCGGAACTGCAGGCGCAAGCAGCGCCCCGCCCAGCGACAAGGCGAGAGCCACGCTCGCGCCGATCCGTTTGAACATGTCCATGAGTCTGCCCCGAGCCTACGTGTTCGGACGCCCATAGCGATGCTGTGTGACGTTTTTCCTCCGGACGTCCGGAGCGTCGCAACTGATATGGATTTGTCGTGCAACCGACATCAGGCGGTGACGCTTGAGCGTCATCAGCCGCCTGTGAACCAGCAGACAGATACATTGATCGGCGCGGATATTCCGTCGTCAGGCCTTGCGTCCGAGGACGGATTCGGGGGGCTGACACGCAGGCTTCGCGGACCGCTGTTTCACTTCTTCCTGCGCCGGTCCGGGTCGCCGGCCGACGCCGAGGAAATGGTGCAGGACCTGTTCGTTCGGTTGTTGCGCCGCGCCGATCTGCTCAGCCTTGAAAACGTCGACGGCTATGTGTTCGAGGCGGCGGCCAACATGGTGCGGGACCGGGGACGCTATGAACAGGCCCGGGGGCAGGGACGGCATGTCGGGATCGACGACCTGGTCGCGCAGAGCGAGGCGCCCGGCGCTGAGCAGATCGTCGCGGGGAAGCAGCGGCTGAAAAGAATGCTGGCGGCTCTGAACGCCCTGCCGCCTCGCGCGCGCCAGGTGGTGATCCTGCGGCGGTTCGAGAACCTGACCTACCTGCAGATCGCGAGGCGGTTGGGCATATCCGTGAGCGCGGTCGAGAAGCATATGGCGCGCGCGATGGCGGCCTTGCGGCTGGATCTGGTCGAGGGGGATCGCTGATGTCCTCTCTCCTCCCTGAGCCGAGCAACGACGATCACGCCGACCTGGCCGCCTTCTGGTTCGCGCGGATGAACAGCGGCGATCCGACTCCTATGGAGGATGAGGCCGCGTTCCGACGGTGGTTGAACGAAGACCCCGACAACGCCCGGGCCTATCGCGGCTGCCAGCAGGCCTGGCGCCTGCTGGAGCTGGACGCCGGCGAGGCGCAGATGCTGGCGCTGCGAGCGGCCGCCCTGGGGCCCGGCGCCCGCCGCCTTACGCGACGACGCGCCTTGTTCGGCCTGACCGGCGGGGCCGTTGCGGCGTCATGCGGCGGGGTGTGGGTGATGACGGCGTCGTCGCCGGCCCGGGCGCTGATCTCGACGGAGGCGGGCCAGAGGCTGACCGCGCCGCTGCCGGACGGGTCGGAGGTGACCCTGGCGCCGTCCTCTCGGCTGCGCCTCGACTATGGCGCCGATCGTCGTTCGGCGGTGCTCGAGGCCGGCCAGGCCTACTTCCACATCCTGCCGGACGCCGAGCCCTTCGTCCTGCGCGTCGGCGACCGCCTTGTGACGACCGCACAGGGTCGGTTCCAGGCGACCCATGCGGATCTACGGCCGGAGGTGATCGTCGAGGAAGGGCGGTTGCGGTTGGTGGAAAGAGGCGGCGCAGGCGCGCATCTGTTCCTGACGGCGGGGCAGGGCGGACAGGCGCTGGGTGGCGAACTGCGAGCCGCGCCCGTCGATGTCGAGGCCGCGACGGCCTGGCGGATGGGGCGACTGGTCGTGCGCGACCGGCCGCTTCGCGAGGTGGTCGAGAGCTTCAATCGCTACGCCTCGGAACGACTGACGTTGACGGACGCGGCGGCTGGCGAGGTGCGCATATCCGGCTCCTTCCGTTACGACGGAGGGCAGGAGTTCGTCATGGCTCTGGCGCGCGGGTTCGACCTGTCCGTGCAGAGGACGGCGGACGGGGAATGGCGCATCGGAACGCCCGGGAAATCGTCTGACGCGGCGGCTACGCTTTGATGAAATTTCCACGACGGGGTGGGGGTCTGCAGGGCGCCTTTCGTTTCTGAGGGGGAGCCGCCGACGAGCGGCCGACCAGTTTTCAGGGGCTCCCATGTTCATTTCCAAGCCGCGCGCCGGCGCCTTCAAGCGCATGCTTCTGGCCTGCTCGGCCGTCGCCGCGGTCGCAGCGGCGACGCCGGTTCTGGCCCAGTCGCCGAACGGCGGCGCAGTCGTCTCCTTCGCCATTGAAGGCCAGTCGATGGAGGAGGGGCTGACGACCCTGGCCCGCACCGCCGACGTGCAGGTGCTGTTCGCGCCGGAAGCCGTGCGCGGCCGTCGCGCCAACCGCGTGGTCGGCGTCTTGGCGCCCGCCGAGGCGCTGCGCCGCATGGTGGAGGGTACGGGCCTGACCGTGACGCCGGTCGGCGCGCGCACCTTTTCTGTTGCAGTCGACCGCGCTGACGCCGGAACCGGAGACGTCACGGCCATCGAGGACGTGATCGTCACGGCCCAGAAGCGCGCTCAGCGAATCCAGGACGTGCCGCTGGCCGTCACGGTGCTGGACGGCGACGACGCCCAGCGCCGCGGCATAGACAGCGTGACCGGTTTGGTGGACGAGGTTCCGGGCGTCTCGGTCAACTACGCCTTCGGCGGCACCAACTACGGCCTGATCAGCATTCGAGGCATCGGCGGCGCCGATGACTACAAGCCCAACGGCAACCCCTCGGTCGCCCTTCATGTCGATGGCGTCTACCAGACCTCCAACGCCTATCTGGGCATGCCCCTGTTCGACCTGGACCGGGTCGAGATTCTGAAGGGACCGCAGGGCACCCTTTATGGACGCAACACCACGGCGGGCGTGATCAACGCCATCACCAAGGGGCCGGGCGAGGTGGTCGAGGGCGGCGGGCGTCTCGAGATCGGCAGCCATGACTACACCGCCATGGAGGCCGCTGTCGGCGGGCCGCTGAGCGACAAGATCGGCGTGCGCCTGGCCGTCCTGGCCGAGCAGGGCGGGGGCTTCATGACCGGCGCGGGCGCGGGCGACCTGGCCGGCTATCGCCCGGTCATCGGCGGGGTCGTCCAGACCCAGGTTCCGGCCATCGTCGATCCGGGCCGTCGCGAAGGCTTCGGCGACAAGGACCTGTTCGCCGGCCGGGCCACGGTCGCCTTCGACTTCACGCCGGACACCAACCTGACCGTGAAGCTGTTCGGCAGCCGCGACCGGGGCGACACGCGCCAGTACGACCGCATCTCGGCGGCGCTGGACAGCAACATCGCCAACGCTGGCGAGAACGACGACCCCTACGAGTTCTATTCGTCCGAATATCCGACCCAGAGCATCGACATCTACGGCGTGTCGGCCGCGCTGGCGCATCGGTTTGCTGACAACCTGAACCTGGCCGTGATCGGCAACGTCCAGGGCACGACCCGTTCGGTCCGGGGCAACGGCGACGGTTCGCCCTATCCGGCCTCGCGTTTCGACGCCGACGAGACGCTGAGCCAGGCGTCGCTGGAAATGCGCCTCAGCGACGACACCGGCGGCCGCCTGGACTGGATCGCGGGCGTCTTCTACGTCTCGGACGACATCGACTTCGACACCCACTGGACCAGCTATACGGCCCGGACCAAGTACGACAACCTGCACAAGCAGACCCGCAACAGCTTCGCCGTCTTCGGCCAGGCGGACTATGACCTGACCGACAAGCTGACCCTGTCGGGCGGCCTGCGCTACACGCGAGACGAGGCGACCTTCAGCGGTCGCAACGATGACCTGAACCCCTGGGGCATCTCGACCTTCACCACCACCTTCGCAACGACCAACCCCTTCATCTGGGACCGCGCTTTCGAGGACGACAATGTCTCGGGCCGGGTCACGGCCAGGTACGCCTTCACTCCGAACCTGAACGTCTTCGTCTCGGCGGGGACAGGCTATCGCGGCGGCGGCTTCGACGGCACCTCCATCTTCACCCAGGCCGAGACCCTGCCGTTCGAGTCCGAGACCGTCATCGCCTACGAGACCGGGCTGCGCTGGACGACAGCCCGCCTGCGCCTCTCGCTGGACGCCTTCAGCTACAGGTTCAAGGAGCTGCAGGCGACGACCCGCCTGGCCAACGACACCAATGGTCGCGCCAACGTCGGCGAGGCCGAGAGCAAGGGCGTGGAGTTCGCCGTCAACGCCCTGCTGTTCGAAGGGGCGAACCAGACGCTGGACCTGGATGTGGCGGCGGCCTTCCTGGACACCGAGATCATCTCCTTCAGCTCGGCGCGCGTGGCCGAGGTGCTGTCGACGGTCGGGGATCCCCTCCCGGGCGCGCCGGACGTGACGGCCACCGCCTCGCTGAACCACGGGCTGATGCTGGCCAACGGCTGGCGTCTGGACACACGGCTGTCGGTTTCGCACCACGGCGAGGAAAGCAACCGCCTGAACGCCGCGCCGGGCAATACGGCTGAGGCCTACACCCTGCTGAACGCACGGGTGGAACTGGAGAGCGCGGCCAACTGGGCGGTCTACGCCTATGGCCGCAACATCACCGACGAGGTCTACTTCCCGGAGCTGAACGGCGCGTCGCGGCTGGTCGGCGCCCCGGCGACCTATGGCGTGGGGCTGCGCTACAGCTTCTGAGGGTCCAATTGCGCCGTCGCTCTCACGTCAAGGCGACGGCGCATGCCGGGGGATGACCGAACAGTTCATATTGCTGCATTCTCGCTCGCGCGGCTGGAAGGTCGGTGATGTCGATGGGATGGAAGTCGGTCGCCGGCACCGTCGCTCTAGCGCTGATCGCCAGTGGCGCGGGGGGGCGTGGGGCGGGGGCGCCTGGGTGCAGAAACGCGATGCGCCGCCCTCGCTGCATGCCATCGTTTACCGCGATCTGGCGCTTGACGCCGATCAAGGCGTCCGTATCGAGGCTATTGAGGCGCGCTTCGCGCCCCGGCGGATCGCACTCGAGGCCCGCGTCCAGGCCGCGAATCGAGAATTGGCCGCCGCCATTTCCGCCAGCGACGGGGATGTGAGCGTCGTGCGGCCCGCCGTCGATCACTTCCATGACGCCATAGGGGAGCTTCAGCAGGCGACCATCACGCACATTTCCGAAATGAGAATGGTGAGACGCCGGTTCAGGCGGATCGGTTCGACGGGAAGCTGGTTGTCGCGATTCTCGCCGAGGGCGCATGAGCGTCGGTGACTCATAAGAGCCTTGAAGCCTGCGCCGCCCGCCGGCGCCGCTCGACAGCGCCGAGGCGTTGAGGGTGGGGAGGGCGCGCCTGCGCCTGATGACAGTCTCACGACGCGGGAACTGCTCTCGGCCCTTAACCGTTCAGTCGTGGCCCTGCCTCCGAATTGAAGGAGCCGCTGCTGTTGACGGCTATGGACGGCCTGAGTTAGGCGCAGGCCGCCGCGATTCTGGGCGTCTCGATCAAGACCGTCGAGGCGCGCGTGGCCAGGGCGCGTCGCAGTCTTGCGGCCAGTCTGTCCAGGCTTCGGGACGTCTGAGGCCGACTTGGCCATCCGTCACGCCGGAATGGCGGTGCGGCGAAGGGTGCGGCGCCCTGTCGCGAGGGGCGCGGCTTTTTCTTGCGTAAATTTGATAAAAGGCTCGCGAGGCGGGCATAATCCAGGCGGAGTAGAGCATGAGGCTTCATAGACGGGCCCTCTTTGGCGGCGCGGCGGGGCTGTGGGCGGCTCAGGGGCTGATGCCGGCATGGGCGCAGTCGGGGTCGCGGGGGCTCGCGCCGACGCTGCCGACCCTTGAAGGGCCAGAGGTTCGCCTCAGCGTCGGCCATTCGCCGTTCACCGTCGGCGGGCGCACCGGTCATGCCGTCACTGTCAATGGAACCGTGCCTGCGCCGCTGGTGCGGCTGCGCGAAGGGCAGAACGTCCGGCTGATGGTGACCAACACCCTGGACGAGGACACATCCATCCACTGGCATGGCCTGTTGCTGCCGTTCCAGATGGACGGTGTGCCGGGCATCAGCTTTCCCGGCATCCGCCCGCGCGAAACCTTTGTCTATGAGTTTCCGGTGATCCAGTCGGGGACCTACTGGTATCATTCGCATTCCGGCCTTCAGGAGGCGATGGGCCATTACGGGCCCCTGGTCATCGACCCGGCCGGGACCGATCCCGTGGCCTATGACCGCGAACATGTGCTGGTGCTGGCGGACTGGAGCTTCATGCATCCGCACCAGATCCTGGATAAGCTGAAGAAAAGCCCCGGCTATTTCAACCAGCAGCGCACCACCCTGGCGGGCCTGCTGTCCGGTGAGGACGGCGTCAGCCCGGCTGATCGGCGCATGTGGGGATCGATGCGCATGGATCCGCGTGACATCTCGGACGTCACCGGGACGACCTACACCTATCTGATCAACGGCCATGGCCCGCAGGAGAACTGGACGGGTCTGTTCCGGCCGGGAGAGCGGGTGCGGCTGCGCGTCATCAACGCCTCGGCCATGACCATCTTCAACGTGCGCATTCCGGGTCTGGCCATGACGGTGGTCAATGCCGACGGCGAGAATGTGCGGCCGGTCGAGACGGACGAGTTCCAGATTTCAGTGGCCGAGACCTATGACGTCATCGTCCAGCCGACCGAGGACCGCGCCTATACCATCGTCTCCGAAGCGGTCGACCGTTCGGGCATGGGGCGGGCGACGCTGGCCCCCCGTATGGGCATGACGGCGGAGGTTCCCCCCCTCCGGCAGGTGCCGACCCTGACCATGCGCGACATGGGCATGGGAAGCATGGCCGGGATGGATCACAGCGGCATGGACATGGGCGGCATGGACCACAGCGGCATGGACATGAGCGGCATGGATCATTCCGCCATGGCGCAGGACGGCATGGGACAGGCCGCGCCCATGGATCATGGAAACATGGGCCATGACATGCGCAATCCCGACAATGCGCCGGCCAATATGGCGGTGGGCGTCGGGGTGGACATGGTGGCGCCGTCGCCCGCCAACCGTCTGGCTGAACGGCCCATGGGGCTGGAGAACGAACCGCATCGCGTGCTGGTCTATACCGATCTGGCGTCCCTGACGCCGAACAAGGATCAGCGGCCCCCGGCGCGTTCGATGGAAATCCACCTGACCGGCAATATGGAGCGGTTCATGTGGGGTTTCGACGGTCGAAAATTCTCTGAACTGGTCGAGCCGATCCGCTTCGAGCGCGACGAGCGCGTGCGGGTGACGCTGGTGAACGACACCATGATGTCCCACCCGATCCATCTGCATGGCCACTTCTTTGAGCTGGTGACGGGCGGGCCGGCCGGGCATCAGCCGTTGAAGCACACGGTCAATGTCGCGCCCGGCTCCAAGGTCACTTTTGACCTGACCGCCGATGCGCCGGGCGACTGGGCCTTCCACTGCCACATGCTGATGCACATGCATGCGGGCATGTTCAACGTCGTGACCGTGCGACCCCTCGATGGAGACGCCGCATGATCCGGCTCGCGATCGGTCTTCTGCCTCTGATGGCCGCCGCAGGGACGGTTTCGGCTCAGGATCACAGTCAGAACCCGTCCGCCCAGAACGCGCCGCAGACCCCTGCGGCCACCGTAAGCGACCCACATGCAGGTCACGACATGAGCGCCATGACGTCTCAAGCCGCGGACCCTCATGCGGGGCACGACATGAGCGCGGCCCAGCGCCCGGCCCAGACTCCGGCTCAGACGCAGACCCCGGCTCCGACGCAGGCCGATCCGCACGCCGGCCACGACATGAGCGCCATGGCGCCTCAGGCTGCGGACCCGCATGCGGGTCACGACATGAGTTCCATGACGCCTCAGGCCGGGAACCCACATGCAGGCCACGATATGAGCGCCATGTCTCAGGCTGGTTCTCAGGCCAGTTCTCAGGCCGATCCGCATGCGGGTCACGACATGAGCGGCATGACCAGCATGGGGCCGCCCGATGTGCCGACCAGCGCCAATGACGCCGGACGTCCGCCTGTCCCGCCGCCGCCGGCTGCGGCGCTGTCGGGTCCGCGCCATGCGGCGGACGCCATCTTCGGCGAGGCGGCGATGTCGAGCGCGCGCGAGGTTCTGGTGCGCGAGAATGGCGATATTCGCACCACGGCCGTGGTCATTGATCGGCTTGAGGCCGGTTTCGGCGACGGAAACGAAAACTGGGCGTGGGATGTCGGCGGCTGGACCGGGGGCGACATCAACCGCTTCTGGTGGAAGTCAGAGGGCGGCGGCGACTTCGGCGGCGATGGCGAGGTCGAAGGTGAAGTCCAGGCGCTTTACAGTCGGGCCGTCGCGCCCTTCTGGGATGTCCAGGCGGGCGTGCGTCAGGAATTCCGCGAGGGTGGAGAAGACACGACCCATCTGGTGTTGGGCATCCAGGGACTGGCGCCCTATTGGTTCGAGGTCGACGGTGCGGCCTTTCTGTCGACCGAGGGCGACCTGACCGCACGTTTCGAGGCGGAGTATGACCAGCGCATCACCCAGAAGCTGATCCTGCAGCCGCGTGTGGAGGTCGAGGCGTCGGCTTCGGACATTCCTGAACTGCAACTGGCGTCGGGTCTGACCCATGTTTCGGCCGGAGTGCGCCTTCGCTACGAGTTCAAAAAGGAATTCGCCCCCTATGTCGGGGTCGAATGGAGCAGCGATCTGGGCGGCACCGCCGACCTGACGCGCGCCATGGGCGGGGAGCCCGAGCACACCCGGGTGGTCGTTGGTGTGCGTGCGTGGTTCTAAGGAGAAAAGACATGCGTAAATCCACCCTGCTGGCCGCTGTCGCGGCTGTTTTCATCGCCACGCCGGTTCTGGCCCAGCAACAGGGCCACGCCGGTCACGGCGACCATGGCTCTGCGCCGCGCGCCCAGGCTTCGGCGGCGACGCCGAGCGGCGTCGTCACCGTCCCGGCGGACGGGGCCATGCTGAATGGCTCGCCGCAGCGTTTCTCGGCGACTTTCCCTCAGCCGATGACCTTGCGCAGCGTCACCATCACGCCGCAGGGCCGTGCGGCCATTCAGGCGCCGGTGACGGCGGCGGCGGCGTCCAGGCAGGTCTCGACGGCCCTGCCGCGTCTCGCGGCGGGCAACTACACCCTGAACTGGACCGCTCAGGGCGCTGATGGGCAAGCCGTGAACGGCGCCGTGCGTTTCATGGTTCACTGACCCCCTGAGGCGAGCGATGACGCCGGATGATCCCGGCGTCATCGCCATTGCCTGACCGCCGCCATGACGACCGGGCGGCGCCTTCAGGAATTGCCTGTCCGTCCCGACGTCCGGCGCGGTTTGCCGCCGCGACGGACGCGCCACTGCACGAAATCGCGCTCTAGCCTGATCCAGAGCAGCACGAAGCCGGACAGGACGACGACGAGCGACAGGGCGCTGGCGGCGATGAGCAGCGGGTGGTTGAAGTTCTCGCCTGTCTTGAAGTCCAGAATGTGCAGGCGCCAGAAGAAGTCGTACAGACGCCAGACGGCGGACCGGCGCGTTATGACCTCGCCGGTGTCGGGCGAGACGTAGAAACGGGTTTTTTCCCGGTCATTGAAATCGACACGCCAGAGCGGACCCGTGCGACCTGTCTCGCGCTTGGCGTCGTTGAGCCGCGTCGCCGCGACGGCCTGGGCCCCGCCGCGATAAACAGCCGTCGCCAGTCGCCGGGCCTCGTCTGCTTCCAGCGGTGCAAACGTCTGACCCGTGCGCGCGTCCAGGGTGATCGGCGCGCCTTCCGTCGGTGTCAGCAGCCAGGCGGGGCCGCGCGGCGTCGATTTAAGCTCGGCGCGCGTCGGCGTCAGATTCCGCTCGGCGACGACCGCGTCGAGGGCGCGTATGCCGGTCAGGTCCAGCGCCTGGGGCTGCGCCGTCCGCACCCTGTGCTCGCCACGGACAGTCTCGATCGGAATGGCGGTCATGACCAGACCGCCGCCGACCCAGAACAGTATCTGCAAACCGACCAGAACCGCGATCCATTTGTGGATCTGGGCGGAAAGACGAAGCAGCTTCATTCGCTTGGAGCCACAGCGACCGGCGTCGTCAGACAGGAGAGGCCCGGACAGGCAAAGTCAGGACAGGCAAGGGTAGGGCAGGCGCGGCTGGTCAAGATTGATCTCCCCCTTGAGACTCGGTTGTCTGACCGACGCCGCGTTTCACCTTAACGCCGGGAAAGGCGGCGGCAAGATCGGCGCAGGGGGCTGTTCAAAGCCGTCGGCGGCGGAGCTAGCGACGCAGGTTCGTGCGGGCCAGTTCGACCACTTCGTCGCCACGTCCGTTGATGATCGCCCGCAGCATATAGAGGCTGAAGCCCTTGGCCTGTTCAAGCTGGATCTTCGGCGGCATCACCAGTTCCTGCTTGGCCGTCACCACGTCGACCAGCGCCGGGCCGGGGTGGGCGAAGGCTTCCATGAGCGCCGCATCGACATCGTCGGACGCCTCGACCCGGATGCCCTTGACCCCCATGGCGCGGGCCATGGCGGCGAAATCGGGGTTTTTCAGGTCGGTGCCGGTGTCCAGATAGCCGCCCGCCTTCATCTCCATGGCCACAAAGCCCAGAGAACCGTTGTTATAGACCACCACCTTCACCGGCAGGTCGAGCTGCGACAGTGTGATGAAGTCGCCCATCATCATGGTGAAGCCGCCGTCTCCGGACAGGGAAACGACCTGGCGGTCGGGCGCGGCGGCCTGGGCGCCGATCCCCTGCAGCATGGCGTTGGCCATGGAGCCGTGGTTGAACGAGCCGAGCAGCCGCCGCCGCCCGTTCATCGTCAGATAGCGCGCCGCCCAGACGGTCGGGGTGCCGACATCGGCGGTGAAGATGGCGTCCTTGGCCGCGATCTCGTCGATGCGGCGGGTCAGATACTGGGGATGGATGGGGCGTCCCCGGACGGACGGGGTCGCAAGGTCGTCGAGCGCCTGACGCGCTGAGGCGTAGTGCTTTAGGGCCCGGTCGAGGAAGTCGCGGTCAGGTCTCGCCTTCAACCGGGGCAGGAGCGCCGTCAGGGTCTCGCCGACGTCGCCGACCAGACCCAGTGTGAGGGGCGCGCGCCGGCCCAGGGCGCCCGGATCGCGATCAACCTGAAGTATTCGCGCCTCCTTCGGATAGAAGGCGCGATACGGGAAGTCGGAGCCGAGCATCAGGACGGTGTCGCTGGACATCAGTGCGTGATAGCCGGACGAGAAGCCGATCAGACCTGTCATGCCCACGTCGAAGGGATTGTCCCATTCGACATGCTCCTTGCCGCGCAGGGCGTGGACGATCGGAGCCTTCAGCCGCTCGGCCAGCTCGACCAGGGCGTCATGATGACCGGCGCACCCGCTGCCCGCGAGAATGGTGACGGCCTGGCTCTGATCCAGCAGGGCGGCGAAGCGATCCATCTCGTCCTCGGGGGGGAGAATCCGGGGCGGGCGGGGCGCCGTATAGCGGGGCGTTGGGGATACCGGCGACGGGGCCAGCGCCACATCACCCGGCAACACGAGGACGGCGACGCCCTTCTGTCCGATTGCAACGTTCAGGGCGCGGTGAAGCATTTCGGGAAGCTGGGCCGGATTGGAAATCAGCTCGACGAAATCCGCGCACTCCCGGAACAGCTCCTGGGGATGGGTTTCCTGAAAATAATTCAGGCCGATCTCGGAGGAGGGAATGTGGGCGGCGATGGCGAGCACCGGCACATGGTTGCGCTTGCAGTCGAACAGACCGTTGATCAGGTGCAGGTTGCCAGGGCCGCAACTGCCGGCGCAGACGGCCAGTTCCCCGGTGATCGCCGCTTCAGCCCCCGCTGCGAAGGCGGCTGTTTCCTCATGGCGCACCGACATCCAGTCGATCCGGCCCATGCGGCGCAGACTGTCGTTCAGTCCGTTCAGACTGTCGCCGGTCACCCCCCATATGCGGGTCACGCCTGCGTCGGCGAGGGTTTCGGCGATAAGGTCGGCGACGGTTTCGGTCATTTCGAACTCCTCTGGCTGGCGATCCTGGCCAAACCTTGTGACGATCCCGCGACCGGATCGGACAGGGGGCGAGCGTCGCCGCCCGGGAGGCGGGATCTCTTCATGCGCGGAGGAGATCCCTGCCCGATACGGCTCAGGCGACAGGTGTCGAGGGGTAGCCGGCTTCGGCGAGCGCGGACTGGACCTGGGCTTGGTTCGAAACGGTGTCGACCGTGACCTCGCGTCGCTCGGTGGAGGTGTCGACCCGGGCGTCGGGGTCCAGGGCCAGGATGGCCTTCGTGACGCCGCTGGCGCAGCCTCCGCAGGCCATTTTCGGAATGCTGAGATGGATCATGGCGATCTCCTTGGGTTTGCAGGAAAACCACGGTCCGGCTTCCAACAGTGGCAATGTCAAGCCTCCGCCGGAATGATAATTCCGGGCTTGACCTTGCCACTGTTGAAAGGCCCATCCTGCCTGCGAAGGGCTGGTCAGCCGAGGCGTTCCCGGGCGCGGCGCCGGAATCGGTCCGTCCGCTCACTGAAGGGAGGCTTCGATGCCCAAGGGTTCCGACATTCTGGTCAGCGCGCTCGAAAACGAGGGCGTTGAACGCATCTTCGGCGTGCCGGGCGAGGAAAACCTCGATCTTGTGGAATCCCTGCGCAATTCAAAGATTGAACTGGTCCTGACCCGGCATGAGCAGGCCGCAGCCTTCATGGCCGCCACCTATGGCCGCCTGACCGGCAAGCCGGGGGTGTGTCTGGCGACGCTTGGTCCCGGCGCCCTGAACTTTTCGACCGGCGCCGCCTATGCCCATCTGGGGGCCATGCCGATGATCCTGATCACCGGCCAGAAGGCGATCATGACGGCCAAACAGGCGCGCTTCCAGATCGTGGACGTAATCGCCTCCATGCGCCCCCTGACCAAGATGACCCGGCAGATTCTGAGCGCCGCCAGCATCCCGACCGTGGTGCGCGACGCTTTCCGCGTGGCCATGGAGGAGCGCCCGGGTCCGGTGCATCTTGAACTGCCCGAGGACGTGGCGTCCGAGACGGCGGATGTCGCGCCCATTCCCATTCACGCCCTGGAACGGCCTGTCGCCACCGAGGCCGCCCTTGATCGGGCAGCCGGGATGATCCTGGCGGCGCAGCGCCCTTTGGTCATGATCGGCGCCGGGGGCAATCGTCCGCGACTGGTCGAACCGCTGTCCGCCTTTGTTCGCGCGACGGGCCTGCCCTTCTTCAACACCCAGATGGGCAAGGGCGCCGTGGATGGCGGCTCGAACCTCTACATGGGCACGGCGGCCCTGTCCGAAGGCGACTATGTGCATGAGGCGATCGGACTGGCTGACCTGATCATCGCCATCGGCCATGATACGGTCGAGAAGCCGCCGTTCCTGATGCGCGACGCCGGGGGGCCGAAGGTGCTGCATGTCGGGGTCCAGTCGGCGACGGTCGAGCAGGTCTATCATCCGGATGCCGAGGTGATCGGCGATATCGGGGCGACGGCCTCGGGGCTGGCCCGGCGCCTGTCGGGGCGACTGGCGCCCCAGACACGGATGCTGGAACTGCGCCAGAGCATCTTGGCGCGCATTGCAGACCGGGCGGACGAGGATCGCTTCCCGGTCACGCCACAGCGCCTGGTGCGCGATGTCCGCGCCGTCATGCCGGACGACGGGATCGTCTGTCTGGACAACGGCATGTACAAGATCTGGTTCGCCCGGAACTACCGGACCCATGTGGCCAACACCCTCCTGCTCGACAATGCACTGGCGACCATGGGGGCGGGTCTGCCGTCGGCGATGATGGCGGCGATGCTGCATCCCGACCGGCGGGTCATGGCGGTGTGCGGCGACGGCGGGTTCATGATGAACTCCCAGGAGATGGAGACGGCCGTCCGTCTGGGCCTCGATCTCGTCGTCCTGGTCCTCAACGACGGGGCCTATGGCATGATCCGCTGGAAGCAGGCGGTCGACGATTTTCCGGATTTCGGCATGACCTTCGGCAATCCGGACTTCGTGCGCTACGCCGAGGCCTACGGCGCCAAGGGCTCCCGCGTGACGTCGGCGGCGGATCTTGGCCCTGTGCTGGAGGCCGCGTTCGCCGGCGGCGGCGTTCACCTGGTGGACTGCGCCATCGACTACTCCGAGAACACCCGGGTGCTGGTCGATGAGCTGAAGACCCGGGCGTCGGCGATCGACCTGTCCTGAGCGTGCCGGAGAATATTATGCTGCAGATCGTACAACCCTACGACCAGGCCCTCATCGCCGGGATCGAGACTGACGACGCGGCGGCGCTGGAGCGAAAGTTGCAGACCGCCCGCGATCTCTTCACGCACCGTGACCGGTGGCTGAAACCGCATGAGCGGGTGGCCGTCCTTCGGCGACTGGCCCAACTGATGGAGGCGCGACGGGAGCATTTCGCGATGCAAATCGCGCGCGAGGGCGGAAAGCCGCTGGCCGACGCCCGGATCGAGGCCGTTCGCGCCATCGACGGGGTCCGGAACGCCGCCGACGAGCTCAGGACCTTCTCCGGACGCGAGATCCCCATGGGCCTGTCGCCCGCATCGGACGACCGCTGGGCCTTCACGACTCGGGAGCCGATCGGGGTGGTGGCCGCGATCTCGGCCTTCAACCATCCCCTGAACCTGATCGTGCACCAGATCGTGCCCGCAATCGCCGCCGGTTGTCCGGTCATTGTGAAGCCGGCCGAGGCTACGCCCCTGTCCTGCCTGGATCTCGTCGCCCTCGTCCGGGAGGCGGGCCTGCCGGAAGCCTGGTGCCAGACCCTGATCACCGCGGACACCGCGCTTGCCGAAAGGCTCGCCACGGATCCGCGCATCGCCTTTCTCAGCTTCATCGGCTCGGCCCGCGTGGGATGGTATCTGCATTCACGCCTGGCGCCCGGCGTGCGTTCCGCGCTGGAACACGGCGGCGCGGCGCCGGCCATCGTCGATCGTAGCGCGGATCTTGACGCCCTGATCGAGCCTGTCGTGAAAGGCGCCTTCTATCATGCCGGGCAGGTCTGTGTGTCGACCCAGCGGCTCTATGTGCATGACGTGGTCTTCGAGGCCGTCGCGGAGCGACTGGTCGCCCGCGTGGCGGCTCTGCGCACGGGCGATCCGACGCGGGAGGACACCGAGGTCGGCCCGCTGATCCGGGGGCGTGAGGCTGATCGGGTGGCGGCCTGGATCGAAGAGGCGGTCGCGGGCGGCGCCCGTCTGGCCATCGGGGGAGGGCGCCTGTCGCCGACAACCCTGGAGCCAGCGGTGCTGCTCGATCCGCCCGCCGAGGCCCGGATTTCGCGCGAGGAGGTGTTCGGGCCCGTGCTGGCTCTCTACCGCTACCAGGATCTAGACGAGGCGATCTCGCGCGCCAACGCTCTGCCGACGGCCTTCCAGGCCAGTGTCTTCGCTCGCGACATCGGTGTCGCGCTCAGGGCGGCGGACCGGCTGGACGCCTCGGCGGTCATGGTCAACGATCCGACCACCTTCCGGACCGACTGGATGCCCTTCGCCGGGCGTCGGACCTCCGGGTACGGGACCGGCGGGATCGGTTACACCCTGCGGGATATGACGCAGGAGAAGATGGTCGTGCTCCGCCGGGGTTGAGACCCTGACGGTCGTTGCGGATGAGGGCGGCCTTGACGCATGGGGCCGAAAGGATTGTCGATGCGGGAAGGCCTGCATCCAGAAGGATCGGAGATGGACATGGCGTCGGCGAAGCATGATGAGGGCGACGGGCACGACCACGGCGAGGTGGTGACGGCGGATAACGAGCGGCGCATCCGCTTCGTCCTGATCTTCACCGCCGGTTACGCCGCCATTCAGGCCATCGGCGGGTGGATGTCCGGCTCTTTGGCCCTGATCGCGGACTCCGGCCACATGGTGTCGGACGCCGCCGCCCTGCTGCTGGCGCTGATCGCCTATCGGGTGGCGCGCCGTCCCGTCGATGGCGTGCGGACCTATGGCTATCACCGCGTGCGGGTGCTGGCGGCGCTGGCCAATGGCGCATCGCTGCTGCTGCTGGTGGCCTGGATCACCTGGGAGGCCGTCAACCGCATCAACCAGCCGGTCGAGGTCATGGCCGGGCCGATGTTGATTGTCGCGACCATCGGTCTGGTGGTGAATCTGGTCGGGGCCTGGATCCTGTCGCGCGGCCGCAAGGGCGACAGCAATCTGCGCGGCGCCCTGCTGCACGTGGTCGGCGACCTGTTGGGCTCGGTCGGGGCGATCGCGGCGGCGATCGGCATCATGCTGACGGGCTGGACGCTGCTTGATCCGCTGCTGTCGGTTCTGGTGGCGCTGCTGGTCGTGCGCTCGGCCTGGTCGCTGGTGAAGGAATCGCTGCGGGTTCTGTTGCAGGCGGTGCCGCGCGGACTGGACGCGCGCAAGGCCGAGACGGATCTGGCGACCCTGCCCGAGATCGAGGAAGCGGGCCATTTCCATGCCTGGACCCTGACCGACGAAACCGTGGTGGCCACCATCCATGTCACGCCTGCGCCGGGGATCGATCCGATCACCCTGCCGGCCCTTGTGGCGAACTGGCTGAAAACCCATCACGCCATTGATCACGTCACCGTTCAGGTTGACGCCCCCGGCGCCTTGCGGCGACCCGCGCCGATCTGAGCCTGTTTTTCGGGCCGTGTTCGGCCGACAGCGAACTGGTTCCAAGGGGCGCTGACTGACAGTCCGTCCCCTGGGGCCGATCAATTCCGTCAGGAGATGACCATGAAGACAGTCACGATCGGGGAGGTCGCCTTCAACAACAGTCGGGCGATGGTGTTGATCGGCGGGGTCAATGTGCTGGAAAGCCGCGATCTGGCCATGACCGTGGCCGAGGCGATGAAGGCGCAGACGCAGCGACTGGGCGTGCCTTTTGTGTTCAAGGGCTCTTTCGACAAGGCCAACCGGTCCTCGAACCGATCCTATCGCGGTCCGGGTCTTGAAGCCGGGCTGCGCATTCTTCAGGAGGTTCGCAGCGAATTCGCGGTTCCCGTGCTGACCGACGTGCATTGGCCGGAGCAGGCTGCGGCGGTCGCGGAGGTCTGCGACATCCTTCAGCTTCCGGCCTTTCTGGCGCGCCAGACCGATCTGATCGAGGCGCTGGCGCGCACCGGACGCGCGATCAACGTCAAGAAGCCCCAGTTCATGAGCCCGCAGCAAATCGCCCATGTGGTCGAGAAATTCGACGATTTCGGCGCCCCGGATGTCATCCTGTGCGAGCGCGGCAGTTCTTTCGGCTATGACAATCTCGTCGTGGACATGCTGGGTTTCGGCGTGATGAAGGCAGTCACTGGCGGGGCGCCGATCGTCTTTGACGCCACCCACGCCCTGCAGACGCGCGCCCCCGGCGCCGCCCAGTCGGGCGGGCGGCGTGAACAGGTGCTGGAACTGGCCCGCTCGGGGCTGGCCCTGGGACTGGCGGGTCTGTTTCTGGAGGCGCACCCCGACCCGGACCGGGCGCTCTGCGACGGCCCCAGCGCCCTGCCGCTGGATCGGTTGGGCGCGGTGCTGGAGCAGGTCAAGGCGGTGGACCATCTGGTCAAGAGTTTCGATCCCGTCGACCTGACCTGAAGCCGGGCGTCTCGCAGGCGCGCTACGATCAGACGCGGCATGTGCGAATGGCGTTGACAGATAACATATGAATACGTATTCATATGTTATCTGTTTTCAGCGGGCGCTGCTCCATGTCTCATTCTCATCACGAACACTCACACGACCACGACCATTCTCACGCGCCGACCGTGACGCGCGACAATGAACGCAAGGTCCTGCTTTCCTTCAGCCTGATCTTCACCTTCATGATCGTCGAGGTGATCGGCGGTCTGGCGTCCGGCTCGCTGGCTCTGCTGGCGGATGCCGGCCACATGCTGACCGACGCCATCGCGCTGGCGCTGGCCTATCTGGCGTTCCGCTTCGGACGCCGCATGGCCGATTCCAAGCGCACCTTCGGTTATATGCGCTTCGAGGTCGTCGCCGGTTTCGTCAATGCGGTGACGTTGTTCGCCATCGTCGGCTGGATCCTGTTTGAGGCGTGGAACCGCTTCAAGGAACCGCACGCCGTTCTGGCCGGCCCGATGTTCTGGGTGGCCGTGGCGGGCCTGCTGGTCAACATCCTGGTGTTCTGGATCCTGACCCGCGGCGACACCGAACACGTCAACATCAAGGGCGCGGCCCTGCATGTGATGGGCGATCTGCTTGGCTCGGTCGGTGCTGTCGCCGCCGCGATCATCATCTCCCTGACGGGCTGGACGCCGATCGACCCGATCCTGTCGGTGCTGGTTTCGCTGCTGATCCTGCGCAGCGCCTGGAAGCTGCTGGGCAAGTCGCTGCACATCCTGCTGGAAGGCGCGCCTGACAACGCCGCGCCTGATGCGGTGACGGCTCACCTGAAGGCCAAGGTGCCGGGTCTGGCCGAGGTCAGCCACGTCCACGTCTGGCAGATCACGTCAGGCCGCACCCTGGCGACCCTGCATGTGCGTCCGGAATCCGACGCTCAGGCGCGGGCCGTGGCGATCGCTGTTGAGCGGGAGTTGAAGTCCAGGTTCAGTATTGAGCATCCCACCGTCGCCGTGGACTGGAACGATGGGTCCGTGGTGTGCAGCCTGTCGTCGCCGCCGGTCAATGACCATGATGCCCACGATCGCTCTGGCCACGATCACTCTGGTCATGACCATTCGGATCACGACCATTCGGGCCATGATCATGGAGATCATGACCACGCCGGTCACGATCACGAGCCAAAGTCCGCAGCGGGGGCGCGCAGGGCGCACGCCCACTGAGGCAGGTGATCCGGCGCCGGGCGACCGGCGCCGGACAGGCTATGTGCGGAGGCTCGTGGATGAGCTTCCGCTCAGTGCCCCATGGTCATCGGCTTGACGAGCATCCAGATCGCCATGCCGACCATCATCAGGTTTTCCGACAGCGAGACGAAACCCAGCGGCACCTTGCTGTCGCCGCCGACGCAGGCGCATTTCAGTTCACGCTTGTCGATATAGACCGCCTTGAACACCGATGCGGCGCCCACGCCGCCGATGAACAGGGCGACCGGGATCGAAACCCACATCAGCGCCCCGGCCAGCATCAGCACACCCGCCAGTGCTTCGGCGAAGGGATAGATCGTCCCATAGGGAACCCAGCGCTTGGCCAGCAGATCATAGTTCAGGAACATGGTGGCGAAGGCGTCCACGTCCTTGAGCTTCTGCAGGGCCAGAAGACACATGGCGATGGCGATGAACCATTCGACGACACGCACCGACATCAGTTCGCCATAGGCGGCCCAGCCCGCCGCGACGGCCATCAGCGCGGCCATGGCGAACAGGGCGATGACGGGCGTATAGGTGACTTCGTCCTTGTCGCGCACTCGCTTGCCGAAGAAGCGCCGCAGGTCGTCGTAGCCGCCGATCCGCTGGCCGTCGATGAAGGTCTGGGGCGTGGTCTGGACGCCGTGTTCGGCCTTGAAGGCGTCGGTTTCCTCACGCGAGGCGAGGTGGTGATCCTGCACCGCATAGCCCTGACTCTTGAGCAGGTGCAGCGCCTTCAGGCCATAGGGGCAGGTGTGGCCCGGCATGACCATTCGGTAAATTTCGGCGCGTTTGGCGGGTGAGGCCATGGTTCCCTCCGGGTTCTAGAGTTTCGCTTTGGCGAACAACTCCGCCAGTTCGGTGAATTTTTCGCGCTGCTGAGCGGCGTCGCCTGACGCAATCGCTTCCTCGACACAGGACGCGGCGTGCGATTTGAGAATCTGGGTTTCGACACGGGCCAGGGCCGCGCGGGCGGCATGGACCTGATAAAGGATATCGATGCAGTAACGGCCGTCCTCCACCATCTGGCTGACGCCGCGAACCTGACCGGAAATCCGGTTCAGGGCGGAGCGGATTGATTTGACGTCTCTGGCCTGCATGTGTCTACCATACCCTGGCTAGGTATCGTGCAAAGCACCGATTTGTTCCCGCCCGGCCTCCCTCCCGAAGGTCTTCATGACTGATCAGTCGATCGCCCGCCGAAACATGGCCGTCCTCACCGCCGCCCAAGCATTGGGCGGCGCCAGCCCGCCGATCGTGATGTCCTTAGGCGGTCTGGTGGGGCAGCACCTGGCCGCCGATCCCGCCTGGGTCACGTTTCCAGTCAGTCTGTTCGGCGTCGGCCTCGCCCTCGGCGCACCGCCGGCGGCCTTCATCATGCGGCGACATGGTCGTCGGAACGGCTATCTGCTGGGCGCGCTGTTCGGCGTCGCCTCCGGTCTCGTGGCGGCCTTCGGCATCTTCATCGCGTCCTTCTGGCTCTTTTGCATAGGCGCCTTCACCGCCGGTCTCTACGGCTCCTATGTTCAGAGCTACCGCTTCGCGGCCGCCGACGGCGCCGAAGGAGACCTGAAAGCAAAGGCGATTTCCTGGGTGATGGTCGGCGGCTTGGTCGCCGCCGTCGTCGGCCCACAACTGGTCATCTGGACCCGGGACGCCGTGCCGGGCACGCCCTACGTCGGCAGTTTCCTCAGTCAGGCCGCCCTGGCCTTGCTGGTCATCCCGGTCCTGTTGCTGCTGCGTTCGCCGCCGGCGGTCGTTCAGTCCGGCGCCGGCGGCGGCCGGTCTCTGGGTCAGATCATGCGCGTTCCGCGTTTCATCCTGGCGGTGGCGACGGGCGTGGTGTCCTACGGCCTGATGGCTTTCGTCATGACGGCCGCCCCGGTGGCCATGGTCAACGCCGGCCATTCGGTGGACAGCGCGGCGCTGGGCATCCAGTGGCATCTGCTGGCCATGTTCGCGCCGAGCTTCTTCACCGGACGGCTGATGGGGCGTTTCGGCAAGGAGCGGGTCGCCGCCGTGGGCATGGTGCTGATCGCCGTCTCGGCGGCTGTCGCCCTGTCAGGCATGGCGGTGGCCAATTTCTGGCTGTCGCTGATGATTATGGGCGTGGGCTGGAATTTCAGCTTCATCGGGGCCACGGCCATGGTGACGGACTGTCATACGGCCGAGGAGCGGGGCAAGGCCCAGGGCGCCAATGACTTCTTCGTCTTCGGGGCCACCGCCATCGTGTCCTTCCTGGCGGGGGCCGTGCTGAACACCTCCGGCTGGCAGGCCATCAACTGGCTGCTGTTTCCGCCTGTCGCCCTGATTCTGGCGCCCCTGCTGTGGCAGGCCGCGCGGCGAAGCGCGCCCCCTTCGATCTGATCGCCGGTTCCTGAGGCCCGGCGTTCCGCGGACGTCTGGACGTCGGCTGTTCGAATATCAGCGATTCAACGCTTGACCTTCCTAGCGTTGGAATCTGCATCACCCATGGAAATCAGCGCCAAGCCGCCTTCGATCAGTGTCGAATCTGCGGCGATTTCCAAGGGGACGACCGATGCGCTTCAACAAGAAGACCGCCGTGATCGCGGCCGCCGGGCTGCTGGCCGCGGCGGGGCTGATCTATGTTCTGCAAACACAGGGCGGGGGCGTGCCGGCCGCCGCTTCCGCCCCGCCGGGAGCGCCCGCCGTTCCCGTCGCCAAGGTCGTCATGCGGGAAATCGCACCGGCTGCGGAATTCACCGGACACCTCGCTGCGCCCGATACCGTCGAGCTGCGCGCCCAGGTCAGCGGCCCGATCATCCGGGTCAGCGTGCCGGAAGGCGGGCTGGTCCAGCGTGGGCAACTGCTCTTCCAGATCGATCCCAGACCATTCCAGGTCGCGCTGGACGGCGCCCAGGCGCAGTTGAGGCAGGCCGAGGCCCTGCTGGCGCAGGCTCAGTCCGATCTGTCGCGGGCTGAGCAACTGGCGCCCGGCGGCGCCATACCGGTCCGCGCCCTTGAGAACGCCCAGAGCAAGGCGCGTCAGTCCGAGGCCCAGGTCGCCGCCGCGCGCGCCGCCGTCGCCGCCGCGCGTCTGGACCTGTCCTACACCCGCGTGACCGCGCCGATCAGCGGCCGGGTCGATCGGGTGCTGGCGACGACCGGCAATATTGTGGCCGCCGGAACCACGCCGCTGACCTCCATCGTCTCGGTGAACCCCGTCTATGCCTATTTCGACATGGATGAGGCGACCTATCTCGACTTCGCACAGCGCGCCCGTCCGAACGGCTCGGGCCGGGCGGGGCGTTTTCCGGTCCAGATCGGGCTGATGAGCGAAGACGGGTTCCCGCATCAGGGCACGCTGGACTTCCTCGGCGCCCAGGTCGATCGCGGCACTGGAACGATCCGCGCGCGTGCGATCGTGGCCAATCCGTCCGGTCAACTGGCGCCGGGTCTTTTCGCCAGGATCCGACTGGATACCGGGGCGCCGCGTCAGGCCATGCTGATCGACGATCAGGCGGTCGGCGCTGAACAGGGCCAGACCTATGTCATGGTTCTGGGTGAAGGAAACACCGCTGAATATCGCCCGGTGTCGCTCGGTCCCGTGGTTGACGGGATGCGTGTGGTGGAGACGGGCCTCAATCCCGGCGACACTGTCATCGTCAAGGGACTGGTGCGTCCCGGCATGAAGGTGACGCCGCAGCCCATGGCGGCCGCCCCGACTGCGGCTGCGACTGCGACGGGGGCTGCGGCCCCTGCTGAGCAGGCGGCCCCGTCGGCGGAGGCCGCCCGATGAAATTTCCCCGTTTCTTTGTGGACCGGCCGATCTTTGCGGTCGTGCTTTCGGTCCTGATGCTGATCGCCGGGGGGCTGGCCTTCATGCGCCTGCCGCTGAGCGAGTATCCCCAGGTGACGCCGCCCACGGTGCAGGTCACGGCCAGCTATCCCGGCGCCAATCCCCAGGTCATCGCCGAGACAGTCTCCGCGCCGCTGGAACAGGCCATCAACGGCGTCGAGGGAATGCTCTATATGGGCTCTCAGGCGGCCACCGACGGCCGCATGACCCTGACGGTCGCCTTCAAACAGGGCACGGACCCTGACCTGGCCCAGATCCAGGTCCAGAACCGTGTGGCCCGCGCGCTGCCGCGTCTTCCCGAAGAGGTGCAGCGCATCGGGGTCGTCACCCAGAAGACGTCGCCTGACGTGCTGATGGTGGTCCACCTGCGGTCGCCCAACGATCGTTATGATTCCCTGTTCGTCTCCAACTATGCGCGCTTGCATATCCGCGATGAACTGGCGCGTCTGCCGGGGGTCGGCGACGTGGTTCTGGGCGGCGAGGGCGAATACGCCATGCGCGCGTGGCTGGATCCTGACAAGGTGGCGGCGCGCGGCCTGACCGCCGGCGACGTGGTCGCGGCCATCCGCGAACAGAACGTCCAGGTCGCCGCCGGCTCCATCGGCCAGCAGCCCAACGCCTCGGCGGCCGCCCAGATCACCGTCAACACCCTGGGGCGGCTGACATCCGAAGAGCAGTTCGGCGACATTGTGATCAAGTCGGGCGATGAGGGGCAGGTTACGCGCCTGCGTGATGTTGCGCGCATCGAACTGGGCGCCGACGCCTATGGCATGCGCAGCCTGCTGAACGGCAAACCCGCCGTGGCCATGCAGATTTTCCAGAGCCCCGGCGCCAATGCGCTGGACGTGTCCGACGCCGTTCGCGGCGCCATGGATCGTTTGCAGACCGAGTTCCCCGAGGGGCTTGAATATCAGATCGCCTATGATCCGACGGTCTTCGTCCGGGCTTCGCTGAAGTCGGTCAGCGTCACCCTGGTGGAAGCCATCCTGCTGGTGGTGCTGGTGGTGGTGCTGTTCCTTCAGTCGTGGCGCGCCTCGATCATTCCGCTGGTGGCGGTGCCGATCTCGCTGGTGGCGACCTTTGCGATGATGCATCTGTTCGGCTTCTCGCTGAACACCCTGTCGCTGTTCGGCCTGGTGCTGTCGATCGGCATCGTGGTCGATGACGCCATCGTCGTGGTGGAAAACGTCGAGCGTCACATCGCCATGGGCAAGTCGCCCAAGGAGGCGGCGCGCGCGGCCATGGACGAGGTGACGGGGCCGATCCTGGCCATCACCTCGGTGCTGGCGGCGGTCTTCATTCCCTCCGCCTTCCTGTCGGGCCTGCAGGGCGAGTTCTATCGCCAGTTCGCCCTGACCATCGCCATCTCGACCATCTTCTCGGCGGTCAACTCTCTGACCCTGTCTCCGGCCCTGGCGGGCGTGCTGCTGAAGCCGCACCACGGCGATGCGCCGCGCGACCGGCTGACCCGGATCATCGATCGCCTGTTCGGCGGCTTCTTCCGCCGCTTCAACGGCGCCTTTGATCGTGCGTCCAACGGCTATGTCTGGTCGGTGAAGCGCGCGGTGCGGGTCACGGGACTGGTTCTGATCGTCTATGGCGGTCTGATCGGCCTGACGTGGCTGGGCTTCAACCATATCCCCAACGGTTTCGTGCCGCCGCAGGACAAATACTATCTGGTCGGCGTGGTTCAGTTGCCCACGGGCGCCTCTCTGGACCGCACCGAGGCGGTGGTGAAGCAGGTGTCCGATACGGCTCTGAAGACGCCCGGCGTCGAAAGCGTCGTCGCCTTCCCTGGTCTGTCGGTCAACGGCGGGGCCAACATCCCCAATGCGGCCCTCATGTTCGTGATGCTGGACCCGTTCGACCAGCGCAAGACGCCTGATCTGTCGGCCAACGCCATCGCTGGTCGCCTGATGGGGCAGTTCAGCCAGATTCCCGACGGCTTCATCGGCGTCTTCCCGCCGCCGCCGGTGCCGGGACTGGGCGCCATGGGCGGGTTCAAACTCCAGATCGAGGATCGGGCGGGACTGGGCTTCGACGCCCTGGCCAAGGCCCAGGGCGAGGTCATGGCCAAGGCCTATCAGACGCCGGAACTGGCCGGCATGCTGGCCAGCTTCCAGACCAATGCGCCACAGATTCAGGTCGATATCGACCGGGTCAAGGCGCGGGCCATGGGCGTGCCCCTGACGACCGTTTTCGAGGCTTTGCAGGTCAATCTCGGCTCGATGTATGTGAACGACTTCAATCGTTTCGGCCGGACCTATCGCGTCATGGTCCAGGCGGACGCGCCGTTCCGTCAGCAGGCCGAGGACATCGGCCAGCTCAAGGTGCGCAACGCCTCGGGCGAAATGATCCCTCTGGCCTCTCTGGTCCGCATCACGCGCAGTTCGGGACCGGACCGGGTCATGCACTATAACGGCTATCCGTCCGCCGACATCAGCGGCGGCGCCGCGCCCGGCTATTCTTCAGGCCAGGCGACGGCGGCGATCGAGCGGATCGTGCAGGAAACCCTGCCGGCGGGCATGACCTATGAATGGACCGATCTGACGTTCCAGGAGAAGCAGGCGGGCAACACGGCCATGTATGTCTTCCCGCTGGCGGTCCTGCTCGCCTTCCTGATCCTGGCGGCCCAGTATAATAGCTGGTCCCTGCCTCTGGCGGTGCTGCTGATCGCGCCCATGGCCCTTCTGTCGGCGATCGTCGGCGTGTGGCTGTCGGGGGGCGACAACAACATCTTCACCCAGATCGGCTTTGTGGTGCTGGTGGGGCTGGCGGCCAAGAACGCCATCCTGATCGTCGAGTTCGCCCGCGCCAGGGAACATGACGGGGTCGATCCGCTCGGCGCCGTTCTGGAAGCCGCCCGTCTGCGTCTGCGGCCCATTCTGATGACCTCGCTCGCCTTCATCGCCGGTGTCGTGCCGCTGGTGCTGGCCACGGGCGCGGGGGCGGAGATGCGGCACGCCATGGGCATCGCCGTTTTCTCGGGGATGCTGGGCGTGACCCTGTTCGGTCTGCTGCTGACCCCGGTTTTCTACGTGATCGTGCGCCGTTTCGAACTGCGTCGTGAGCGCCGCCGCAATGCGGCCCGACACATCGCGCCGACGGCCGAGTGATGCCGTGGTCGTCCTCCGTTCAACGGCCCTCGCGGTCAGGACGGAGGACGACGCGGCCAACCCACAAGGAGAATGACTCCATGAAATCCTCTTCTCTGCTTCGTCCGGGCCGCAGGCTCGCTTACGGCGTCGCCCTGTCGGCGGTCTTTGCGGTGGCCGGTTGCGCCATGGCGCCGACGACGGTGCGGCCCGTCGCGCCGGTGGCGGCGGCCTATCCTTCGCAGGCGGATCAGGCGGCCGCTCCGGCTGCGGTTGCGGCGGCTGATCTGGGCTGGCGCGATGTCTTTCGTGATCCGGTCCTGCAACAGCTTATCGCGACCTCACTGGACGCCAACCGCGACCTGAGGGTCGCCGCCCTGAATGTTGAGGCGGCGCGCGCCCAGTATCGCATCCGGCGCGCTGACAGCCTGCCCCGCATCGACGGCGTCGCCGCGGGCGTGTCGCAGAGGACGCCGGCGGATCTCAGCCCAACCGGTCAGTCCGAGGTGACGCGCGCCTATGAGGCGGGCGGGGCGGTCACGGCCTGGGAGCTGGACCTCTGGGGCCGTGTGCGCAGCCTCAATGACCAGGCCCTGGCGACCTGGCTTGCGCTGGACGAGACGCGGACGGCCGCGCAACTCAGTCTGGTGTCGGAGGTGGCGACCGCCTATTTCACCCTGCGCACCGATCAGGCCCTGCTGGAACTGGCCAGGGACACCGCCGAAGCCCAGCGGCGCTCTCATGAACTGACCCAGCTTCTGGCCGAGGTCGGGGAGGCGGGCGAACTCGATGTCCGCAGGACCGAGATCGCGCTTCGCTCCGCCGAGGCGGATCAGGCGGTTTACGAACGGCAGGCGGCTCAGGATCTCAACGCCTTGACCCTGCTGATCGGCCAGCCTCTGGATGCGGACCTGGCCCGGACGCTTCAGGCATGGGCGGGCGAACCGCTGCCGGATGATGTGGTCGAGGCGAACCTGCCCGCCGGTCTGCCATCCGATCTGCTGGACCGACGACCGGATATCCGCGCCGCCGAACAGATGCTGCGCGGCGCCGACGCCAATATCGGCGCCGCGCGCGCGGCCTTCTTTCCGACGATCACCCTGACGGGCTCGGCAGGATCGGCCAGCAGCGATCTGGACAATCTGTTCAGCGCCGGAACCAGAAGCTGGAGTTTCGCGCCCCGGCTCAGCCTGCCGATTTTCAACGGCGGCGCCCTGTCGGCCAATCTGGACCTCGCCAAGGTGCGGCAGAGAATCGAGGTGGCGCGTTATGAGCGGGCCGTTCAGGCGGGCTTCCGGGAGGTCGCCGATGGGCTTGCCGCGCGCGACGCCCTCGAACGACAGATCCTTTCCGAACAGCAAAGGGTGGATGCGAGCCGCCGCGCCTATGATCTGGCGCAGAGGCGGCATCAGGAAGGCGAGGACAGTTCGCTGTCGGTTCTGGACGCCCAGCGCACCCTTTATGGATCGGAACAGGCGCTGCTGCGCGCCCGTCTGGCCCGGCTGAGCAATCTGACGACCCTCTACAAGGCGCTGGGCGGCGGCTGGACCGAACAGACGCAGACAGGCGGTCGCACTTGATTGGAGCGACGCCCTGTCTCACGATACATGAACAGGTGAAGACATCGCCATATGTTTAATGATGCGGGGAAGCGTACGCCATGTCGGAACGGGCCAGCGACGAAAAGGTGCCAGCGCTGGATACGCGCCAACTGTCGGCTCTTGCAGAGACCTTTCGTCTGCTGGGCGATCCGACCCGTCTGAGAATCCTCATGTTCTGTCTGAATGGCCCGAAGCCTGTCAAGCAGATCGCCGACAGCCTGGACCTGTCCCAGACCCTCGTCAGCCACCATCTCAGGCTTCTGCGCGGGGCGCGCTTGGTCCGGGGAGAACGTTCCTCGCGGCAGGTTTTCTACGAGGTGGCCGATCATCATGTCAGTCATGTGCTGATCGACATGCTTCACCACATCAATGAGGATGAGGACGCCTGAAGACGACGGCGGCGATTGGGCGCTGTTCGGAAAAGGGTTCAGGCGCACCAGGGACTGGTGCGCCTGCCATGGCGTTCTCGAAGGTTTCTGTCCGATGACGCCAACTCCACCGTCACATCGGGGGAGGGAACGGACGGGCGGCGAAGGGGCGGCCTTTACCGGTTCCGGGTATCGAGCCAGGACTGCATCATGGCGATCTCCGCCTCTTGGGCGGTGATGACGGACTCGGCGAGCCGGCGAACCTCCGGATCCCGTCCATGTTCCAGCGCGACGCGGGCCATGTCGATGGCCCCCTGATGGTGTGGAATCATTCCCTTCATGAAATCGACGTCGGCGTCGCCGGTGAAATCGATGGTCATGTCGGCGTGCATCCGGTCGTTGGCTTCCTGATAGGCGCGCACGGCAGGATTGCCGGAAGGGACGGGGGCGGGGTGATTGGCGTGGCTGTTCTGGGTCATGGCGTGTTCCGAATCTCCTTTGACGATCTGGGACTGGGCATAGGCGAGACCGCTGGCGGCCAGGGCGACGCCGGCGATGAAGATGACGGTGAGAGCCTTCGCTTGCATGTCGGAAGAGCTCAGAGGGGCCGGGCGGTGTATCCGTCGTCCGCCAGCGCCTGCTGGATGGCGTCGGCGTCGGCGGTGGTGGTCACCGAGATGGTGCGCGACACCGTATCGGCCTCGAGACGGGCGTTCGGATCCACCGTGGCGATGGCCTGGGTGATGTGCTTCACGCACGAGCCGCAGGTCATGTTTTCGACGTGGAACTGCATGGGAAAAGTCCTTTCGCATCGGTTGGTGAGAGATGAAATGCCCCTTGCCATCGTTGGAAGGTCAAGGATGGTCGCGACTTTTTTTGGGGAGTTGACATTCCAACAATGGGAAGCCCCATCATCCCTGCGAACTCTAGTCACCCGTGTGAGGATCGCGCGATGAACGCCCCCTATGCGCCGACGAAAACCGTCGGCTCCCCGTTGAGTCTGCCGATCGAAGGCATGACCTGCGCGTCCTGCGTCGGCCGCGTCGAACGCGCCATCAGCAAGGCGCCGGGCGTGGCCGCGGTCAGCGTCAACCTCGCCACGGAGCGGGCCGACATCCAGGCGAGCGGACCGATCCAGATGGCAGACCTCGTCAAGGCTGTGGAATCGGCCGGTTACACCGTTCCGGCCGCCAGCGTCGAACTGGCGATTGAGGGCATGACCTGCGCGTCCTGCGTCGGGCGGGTCGAAAAGGCGCTGAAGGCGACGCCGGGCGTGGTGAGCGCCAGCGTGAACCTGGCCACAGAACGGGCCACGATCCAGGGGGCGGCGGACGTGTCGGCCCTGATCGCCGCCGTGGCTGGCGCGGGCTATACGGCGCGTCCGCTGAGCGACGCTGCGGATGCGGGCGAAGAAGCGGCCGAGCGCAAGGACGCCGAACGCGCCGCCCTGAAGCGTGATCTGATCATCGCCGCCGCTCTGAGCCTTCCGGTCTTCCTGCTGGAGATGGGGTCGCACCTCATTCCGGGCGTCCATGCGATGATCGCAGGGACCATCGGCATGCAGGCCAGTTGGTATCTGCAGTTTGCCCTGACCACGCTGGTGCTGGCCGTGCCGGGCGCGCGTTTCTACAAGAAGGGTCTGCCCGCCCTGGGGCGTCTGGCGCCGGACATGAACTCGCTGGTGTCTGTCGGCACCCTGGCGGCCTATGCCTATTCCCTGGTGGCGACCTTCGCTCCGGCGCTACTGCCGGCGGGAACGGTCAATGTCTATTACGAGGCGGCCGCCGTCATCGTCACCCTGGTCCTGCTGGGGCGCTTCCTTGAGGCCCAGGCCAAGGGCCGCACTTCCGAGGCCATCAAGCGTCTGGTCGGGCTTCAGGCCAAGACCGCGCGCGTGCGCCGCGACGGCATGATGGTCGAAATCGCCATCACCGAGGTGGCGGCTGGCGATCTGGTCGAGGTCCGTCCCGGCGAGCGCGTTCCGGTCGACGGCGAAGTCGTCGAGGGCGAAAGCTATGTCGATGAATCCATGATCACCGGCGAGCCGGTCCCTGTGGCCAAGACTTCGGGCGCAGCTCTGGTGGGCGGCACTGTCAATCAGAAGGGCGCCCTGGTGTTCCGCGCCACGGCGGTCGGCGACGGCACCATGCTGTCCCAGATCATTCGCATGGTCGAACAGGCCCAGGGCTCCAAGCTGCCGATCCAGGCGCTGGTCGACAAGGTGACGATGTGGTTCGTTCCGGCGGTCATGGCTGTTGCCGCCCTGACCTTCCTGGTCTGGCTGGTGTTCGGTCCGTCGCCTGCGCTCACCTTCGCCCTGGTCAATGCGGTGGCTGTGCTGATCATCGCCTGCCCGTGCGCCATGGGTCTGGCGACGCCGACCTCCATCATGGTCGGCACCGGTCGCGGCGCCGAACTGGGCGTGCTGTTCCGCAAGGGCGAGGCGCTGCAACTGCTCAAGGACGCCAAGGTCGTGGCCGTCGACAAGACCGGCACCCTGACGGAAGGTCGTCCCGCCCTGACGGACCTGCAGATTGAACCCGGCATGGAGCGCGCCCGCGTTCTGGCTCTGGTGGCTGCGGTCGAGGCCAAGTCCGAACACCCCATCGCCCGCGCCATTGTCGAGGCCGCCGAGGCCGAGGGTCTGACGCTGCCGCTGGTTTCGGCCTTTGAGTCCGTTACGGGACGTGGCGTGACCGCGACAGTGGACGGCGAGGCCGTGCAGATCGGTTCGGATCGCTACATGGGCGAACTGGGACTGGACGTGGGCGTCTTCGCCGCCGCCGCTGGCCGCATGGGCGATGAGGGCAAGACGCCGCTCTACGCCGCCATCGGCGGACGTCTGGCGGCGATCATCGCGGTGGCCGATCCGATCAAGGCCAGCACTCCGGCGGCCATCGCCGCCCTGCACGGACTGGGCCTGAAGGTGGCGATGATCACCGGCGACAACCGCCGCACCGCCGCCGCCATCGCCCGCCAATTGGGCATCGACGAAGTCGTGGCCGAGGTGTTGCCGGACGGCAAGGTCGAGGCGGTCCGCCGTCTCAAGGGCGAGCATGGCCGGGTCGCCTTCGTCGGCGACGGCATCAATGACGCCCCCGCGCTGGCGGAATCGGATGTGGGCCTGGCGGTCGGCAACGGCACGGATATCGCCATCGAGGCGGCCGATGTGGTGTTGATGTCGGGCAGCCTGAAGGGCGTGGCCACGGCCATCGCCCTGTCGCGGGCCACCATCGGCAACATCCGCCAGAACCTGTTCTGGGCCTTCGTCTATAACGCCGCGCTCATCCCTGTCGCCGCCGGCGTGCTGTATCCTGTGTGGGGTGTCTTGCTGTCGCCCGTGTTCGCGGCGGGCGCCATGGCCATGTCCAGCGTGTTCGTGCTTGGCAACGCCCTGCGGCTGCGTGGCTTCCGGTCGCCGCAGGGCGGCGAGGGCGATGGCGCGGGACGGCTTGGGTGAATAGGAGAGATCAGTATGAATATCGGTCAGGCAGCTAAGGCTTCCGGCGTATCCGCCAAGATGATCCGCTACTATGAGCAGACCGGACTGATCCCGGTGGCGGACAGAAAGGAGTCGGGCTATCGCGACTATTCGGACGCGGACGTGCACCGGTTCCGGTTCATCCGGCGCGCCCGCGACCTCGGTTTTTCCGTCGCTGAGATTCAGGACCTGCTGAGTCTGTGGAACGACCGGTCGCGTCAAAGTGCTGATGTAAAACGCATCGCCAGCGCGCATATCGCGGTGCTCAATGCGCGAATCGCCAGCCTCAGGCAGATGTCTGAAACCCTGCAGACGCTGATCGCCTGTTGCGCGGGCGACAATCGCCCCGACTGTCCGATCCTAATGGATCTGGAAGAAACCTCGGAAGCGCCGCCGACCGGTGTCCGGTCGGCTGGCGGGGTCGGTCAACTGAAGTCGCGCGTCTGAGCGATGACGGGGGTCGGATGATATGCATCCGACCCCCGCGCCGGGTCAGGCGTCGACCTTGATCACCCCGCGCCGGATCTGGTCGAGCTCGATCGATTCGAACAGGGCCTGGAAGTTGCCGTTGCCGAACCCTTCGTTGCCCTTGCGCTGGATGATTTCGAAGAAGATGGGTCCGAACAGATTCTCGGTGAATATCTGCAGCAGAATGCCTTCCTCGCCGACGTTTCCGTCGATGAGGATGCGGTTCGCCTTCAGCCGCTCCAGATCCTCGCCGTGGCCGGGCACCCGCTTGTCGACCAGTTCGTAATAGGTCTCGATCGTGTCCTGCAATCGTACGCCACGGGCGCGCAGGGCTTCGACGGTTTCGTAGATGTTATCCGTGGTCATGGCCAAGTGCTGGATGCCCTCGCCGTTGTATTCACGGATAAACTCCTCGATCTGGGACTGGTCGTCCTCGCTCTCGTTCAGCGGAATGCGGATGGCCTTGTCCGGCGCGATCATCGCCTGGGAGATGAGGCTGGTGGCCTGGCCCTTGATGTTGAAATACTTCTGCTCCTCGAAGCCGAAAATCTGGTTGTAGAAGCCGGACCAGGTCCGCATCTGGCCCCGACGGACGTTGTGGGTGAGGTGATCCAGGATATCGAGGCCGACGCTGTTTGCGGCCTCGGCCTCGCGCCATCCGTCGATCTCGGTCCAATCGTCGTACAGCGACCCGGCTGCGCCGTGGCGGTCGACGAGATAGAGGTAGGAGCCGCCGATGCCTTCCAGCACCATGGCGTCAGCGCCGAGCGCGCCGGCGGCGGCGTCGGCGGCGCGCGCACCGCGCGACAGGGCCAGATCATAGGCCTGGCGAGCGTTGGCCACGCGGAAGGCCATACCGCTGGCTGAAGGCCCGTGCAGCGCCCGGAACGCAGCCGCCTGTCCGGTCGCTTCGCTGTTGACGAGCAGATTGGTGCGCCCCTGCTTGTAGCGAACCACCGCCTTCGTCGGGTGACGGTGTGTGGCGACGAAGCCGAGGCGTTCGATCAAGGTGGTCATCGCCTCGGGATCGGGGCTGGTGAATTCCACGAATTCGAAGCCGTCCAGACCAATGGGGTTCTCGGGGGTGATGCTCATGGGGGTGTCTCCGGCATTCTTTGACGGCGCGTCTGTGACAGATGGCGCAGGCGCGCGCGAGGGAGGTGAGGCCAGAGCTCGCGAGGAGGCTGCGCCATCGTGGTCATTGTAGACCGGATAGGCGAGGATCGCCTTTCAAAGCGGCTCGAATTTGAGCGTGATATGAAATCCAATTCCAGAATGGACGAGTTCATGAAAGAAAGAGTGCTGGATGATGTCGATCGTCGGCTGTTGCGCGCCTTACAGGGCGACGCCGGCCTGAGCCATGTGGCCCTGGCGGAGCTCGCCGGATCGTCTCCGGCGTCGTGCTGGCGCCGGATCCGGGCGCTGGAAGAGGCGGGAATTCTGAAGGGAGCCGTGCGACTGGTCGATGCCGAAAGGGTCGGCCGGGGCGTGAACGTGATGTGCCAGGTCAGGATGCGGTCGCACGCCCCGGCAGACAGGACCGCCTTCGAGGCCTACCTCGCCACCCGGCCGGACGTCATGGAGGCCCATTCCATGTCCGGGGAATGGGACTACCTTCTGCGGATCGTGGCCGCAGACGTCGCCGGTTACGAACGCTTCCTGATGTGCGATCTGCTGAACCATCCGAATGTGGCGACCGCCGCCTCCCACTTCGCGCTCAGCCAGGTGAAATACACCACCGCCGTGCCGCTCTAGGCGGATCGCATGGATCGACACGGCCGGAATCCCGCGATCTGCGCTTGAAACATGATATATGAATATGTATTCAGGTATTAACTTATAGCCTTGGCGGTCGGGTTCCCAGATCGGCCCTGGCCAGCGGAGCATGGATGATGAAAGACGACTATTACGACCTTGGCGACTTCCGTCGCGATGTGACGACCACCTCGCCACAGGCGCAACTCTGGTTTGATCGGGGGCTGGCCTGGGCCTACTGCTTCAATCCCGAGGAAGCGGTCCGCTGCTTCGAAAAGGCGCTCGACTACGATCCCGACTGCGCCATGGCGCACTGGGGCGTCGCCTTCGGCACGGGCCCGAACTACAACAAGGCTTGGCGGCTTTTCGACGCCGAGGACATGCAGAAGGCCGTGACGATCGGCCGTGCCGCGCTTGAACGCGCTCGCGAAGCGGTCGCCCGCAACGGCACCGCCTTCGAAAAGGCCCTGATCGCGGCGCTTGGACCACGCTTTCCCGAACAGGCGACCCGCGACCCGGAGGAATTCGATCGCCTGAACCGCGCCTACGCGGACGCCATGCGGGTCTTTTATCAGCAGTTCTCTGACGACATCGACGCGGCGGCGCTGTTCGGGGACGCCTTGATCTGTCTCAGTCCGCGGGCTCTGTGGGATCTCGATACGGGAGAACCGATCGGACCGGGCACGCTGGAGGCCCGGGCGGTGATCGAGGACGCCCTGCCGCGTCCCGGGGGCGACCGGCATCCGGTCCTGAACCATCTCTATATCCACCTGATGGAGATGTCGCCGTGGCCCGAGATCGCGCATCCGGCCGCCGACCGTCTGCGTCGGCTGTCGCGGGACGGCGCCCATCTGGCGCATATGTCCACCCACATCGACAACGCCTGCGGCGACTGGCGCCGGGTGATCGATTCCAACCTCGATGCGGTCGAGGCGGATGAACGCTATTTCGGTCACGAGACCGAAGTCGGCGCCTGGTACAACGTCTATCGCGTCCACAACCTGATGGTCGGCGCCTATGGCGCGATGATGGCGGGCCGTTCGCGTGAGGCGTTGTTCATGGCGAACCGGCTGAAGGAAGTCCTGACGCCGCAACTGCTCGGCATCCAGAGTCCGCCGATGGCGGATTTGCTCGAGGCGCACGGCACCACGCTTCCGCATGTTCTCATTCGCTTCGGGCGCTGGCAGGACATCCTCGATTTGGAATTTCCGACGGACCGCGAACTTTATTGTTCGACCACGGCGATGATCCACTATGCCCGCGGCATCGCTTTCGCGGCCCTGCGGCGCGTGCCGGAAGCCGAGGCGGAACGGGAGAAATTCATCGACGCCGTCGCCGCGGTGCCGGACAGCCGTTTCAACTCCATTCCCGTGCCGGAGCTCCAGGCGCTCGCTATTGCGCGCAAGATGCTCGACGGGGAACTGGAATACAGGAAGGGAAATATCGAGGAGGCGTTCTCGCTGTTGCGCGAGGCGATCGCCCTCGAGGACACGCTGCCCTACAGCGACCCTCCGGCCTGGCTGCAGCCCGTCCGCCACGCCTATTGCGCCCTGCTGACCGAGCAGGGGCGGCACGCCGAAGCTGCCGAACAGCACAGGATCGACCTCGGGCTGGAGCGCAAGCTGGGCAGGCGGCGGATCCGACCGAACAACGTCTGGAGCCTGCACGGCCTCTACGAGTGTCTGACGAAACTCGGCCGGCACGACGAGGCCCGGGAGATCGTCCTCCAGCGCGACATCGCCGTGGCTTCGGCCGACATCAAGATCGCCGCAGCCTGTTTCTGTCGCCTGAGCGCCTTTGAGAACGAGGCCGACTGACGGGACCGGATGCTCGACCGGCCTGACCGTGCCGGCGCCGTCCGGGCCTGGCGCGCTGCGTGCGATGTCCGGATCACCTGCGTCTTCCTCTGATCCGTCACGGGCTTGCCGGACGCCGCCGGCGGGCTGGGGAGCCTTGCTCGTCGGCGATTGGAGGAGGCGATGAAGGGAAGCAGGATGTGGAACGGGACTCGCCTGGTCGCCGCCTCGCGCACCGCGCTGACGACGCCGATCCTCTCGGTCACGCTCGTTCTGCTTCTGTCGGCGAGCTGGCTGCTCGTCGGCTACCTCGTTTCGGGCGTGTCGCCGCTGCTGGTGGCCGCCGGCCGCACAGGGGCCAGCTTCATCGTCTTTGCCGCGATCGTGCTGTTTTCCGCTCGGAGCCGTTCCGAGGCGCGGATTGCGGCGCGACGCGGCGGAACAGTCGCTCTGCTCGGACTGCTGGGCTTCTTCCTCTACTATGCCGGAACCATGCTCGGCGCGGCGTTCATCGGCCCCTCCCGCACCGGTCTGATCATCTCGCTTCTGCCGAGCCTCACATTCGTGATCGGCGCCGTCGCCTTTGGGGAACGGGTCACCCGCAACAAGGTGCTGGGAGCCTGTCTCGCCCTGGGCGGCGCGCTGGTCTATGCGATCTCAGACATGCCCGCAAGCGAGGGTCATGCCGGGGCGGAGGGGCTGCACCTCATCGGCGGCGCCCTGCTCGTGTTCGGCGGAACAGCGTCCTACGCCCTGTACGGCTACGTCTTCCGCGCGCGCATGGCGGACCTGTCCGCCCTCTCGGCCTTGCCGGCCATTACCGGGGCCGGCGCCGCCATGCTGGCCGTGACGGTCGTTCTCTTCGTTCCGCTCGTCGGCGTCGCGCCTTCAGACTGGGCCGCCATCGCAGGTCTGGGCGCGGGGCTGACGGCGCCGGTCTTCCTCATCCTGCACAGGCTCATCCTGCGGAAGGGGGCGCTCTTCACAGCCTCGCTGATGCTGGCGGTGCCGTTCCTCGTCCGCATGGGGGAGTGGGGGCTCGGCTGGGAAGCCGCGCCGGGCGCATTCAGCCTGCTGTTGCTGCTGGTCTGCGCCGGCGGCGTCTGGCTGCCCCTCCGGGACGGCCGACAGAGACCGAGGCGGCCGCCTGATGCGAAGCCCGACGACGCGTCGCTTGACCATGCCGCGGCGGAACACTGTAGGCTGGGCCGCATCATCCCGAGCGGCCCGCGCCGATTGGACCCATGAATGGAGAACATGCGAATGAGCGGAGACAAGGAGTTCGAGTTCGGACTGGGGGACGGGCGCAGGATCGTCGGCGTGATCGAGCGGCCGCAGGCGACGCTGCGAGGCTGGGCCATCGTCGCGCATTGCTTCAGCTGTGGTCAGGACGGTCTGGCCGCGGTGCGGCTGTCTCGGGCGCTGGCGCGAAGCGGGGTAGGCGTCCTGCGTTTCGACTTCGCCGGGGCGGGTGATCGGGACGGCCAGGTCGCTGACGCGAGCTTCGCCGCCGACGTGCAGGATCTGATCGCGGCCAGCGGAGCCATGGAAGCGGCCGGCATGACGCCGAATCTTCTGGTCGGTCACAGCCTGGGCGGCCTGGCGGTGCTGGCCGCCGCCGAACATCTGCCCCAGGTGCGGGCCATCGCCACCATAGGGGCGCCCGCCGACGCGGCCCATGTACTGACCCATGTGTCAGAAGAGGATCTGAAGCGGATCGAAAGCGAAGGGGAGGCCGAGGTGACGCTCGGCGGTCGACCGTACCGGATCGGCCAGAGCTTCGTCGACGACGTCAGGACCCGCTCGCCTCTGGATGCCGTCAGCCGTCTGAAACGCGCGCTGCTGGTGATGCATGCGCCGCTGGACGAGGTCGTCAGCATCGACAACGCTTCCGCCATCTTCGTGGCGGCCAGACATCCCAAGAGCTTCATTTCCCTGGACGACGCCGATCACCTGCTCACCCGCCAGACGGACGCCGACTATGTCGCCGGCGTCATCGCCTGCTGGGCGTCGCGCTACCTTCCGGCGCTCGAGCCCGACCTGACGGGAGACGAGGGCGACTTGGCTGGCGTCCTCGTCGAGGAGACGGGCGGCGGCGCCTATCAGACCCGGGTTCGCGCCGGGCCTCATGCCTTCCTCGCCGACGAACCGGTGAGCCTGGGCGGCCTGGGCAGTGGTCCATCGCCGTTCGAACTCGTGTCGGCGGGTCTGGGCGCCTGCAGTGTGATGACCATGCGTATGTACGCCGCCCGGAAGGGATGGCCGCTGAAACGGGCCGCCGTTCGCGTCGTGCACTCGAAACGGCGGGACCAGACGCCGGCCGACGTCTTCAAACGCGCCATCACCCTTGAAGGCGCGCTGGACGAGACGCAGCGCGCCCGGTTGCTGGAGATGGCGGACCGCTGCCCTGTCGATCTGATGCTCGTCCGGGGCGCGGAGGTTGAGACCGAACTGCTCCCCGCCGCCTGAACGGTTTCGGCCGGGTGTGCGCCGAGTGCCGGTCGCCCGGCCACACCCGCCGAAAGTCACCCCCCGTTATGACGGCCGTACACCCGGGTCCGACCATCGGCGAGCAACAGCAGGGAGACGTAGGGCTCACGTCCGGCGGATTCCATCCCGGGCGAGCCGGCGGGCATGCCGGGAACCACCAGGGCGCGCCCAGCGGGCGCCTCCCTGATCAGCCGATCGATATCGGCGGCCGGCACATGACCCTCGATGGCGTAGCGGCCGACGACGCCGGTATGGCAGGAGGCGAGCCTGTCCGGCACCCCGTGGCGCGCCCGGACGGGGGCGAGGTCCTCGACATCGATGACACGGGCCGTCCAGCCGGCCTGGCGCAGATGACCGACCCAAAGGCCGCAGCAACCGCACCAGGGCGTCTTGTAGACCGTGATGTTTCGTCGCGTCTGGGCCATCGCTCCGGATCCGACGACGACGCCACAAAGCACCAGCCCGCCAGACAGAATGCTGCGACGGCTGGGGGAGGGTGAAAACATGCCGATCCTTCACAGATACTTGGTGATGTCGCGAAATTCGGCCAAGGCGGCCCGCGACTGTTCAGGCGCGCCCGCCGCAGCCTGCGCCAGGCAATGATCCACATGGTCATGGATCAGGGTCCTCTTGGCCGCTGCGACCGCCTTCTCGATGGCCTGAAGCTGCTGGGCGAGGTCGAGGCAGGCCCGGCCGTCCTCCATCATCTGGACGACGGACCGCAGATGGCCCTCGGCGCGCTTGAGGCGCTTGATGACTTCCGGATGCGAAGCATGAGAGATGTGTGCCATGAGTTTGACCTATCCCCCTGGTGGGGATAGGTCAAATGGCGAAAACGCCCGCATTGGAAGGTCCGTGATGTTCTCGCCCCTGAGGAACGCCGCCTATCGCCGCCTGTTCATCGCCCAGGTGGCGGCCTTGCTGGGGACCGGCATGGCGACCGTGGCCCTGGGGCTGCTGGCGCATGATCTGGCAGGCGCCAGCGCCGGTGAAATCCTCGGCGTGGCCTTGGCGATCAAGATGATCGCCTATGTCGGCGCGGCGCCCTTCGCCAGCGCCCTGGCGTCGAGACTGCCGCGCAAGACCCTGCTGGTTTCGCTGGACGTGATGCGGGCCGGCGTCGCGGCCTCGCTGCCCTTCGTCTCCGAGGCTTGGCAGGTCTACGGGCTGATGACCGTCCTCTATGTCGCCTCGGCGGCCTTCACCCCGGCTTTTCAGGCCATGATCCCCGACCTGCTGGAGGATGAGGGCGAGTACACCAAGGCCCTGTCCCTGTCCCGGCTGGCGGCCGATCTGGAAAGCGTCGCCAGCCCCGTGCTGGCGGCGGTGCTGTTGGCCGTCATCAGCTATCACAACCTCTTCGTCGGGACGGCGCTGGGCTTCATCCTGTCGGCGGGCTTCGTCGTAACGGCGGTCTTGCCCAAGTTGTCGGCGTCGCAGAGCCTGCCGTTCCTGCGTCGTCTGACCGGGGGCGTGAAGCTGTTCGCCCTGACGCCGCGCCTGCGCGGCTTGCTGGCGATCAGCCTGGCGACGGCGGCGGGCGGCGCCATGGTCTTCGTCAACACCGTGGTCCTGGTGCAGTCGAACTTCGGCCTGTCGCAGCAGGCGACTGCCTGGGCCCTGGCGGCGTTCGGCGGCGGGTCGATGACGGCGGCCGTGTTTCTGCCGAAGACGTTGGAGCGGGTGACGGACCGCAGCGCCATGGTGTCGGGCGCGGTCCTGATGACGGCGGTGCTGATCGCAGGGGCCCTGTTCGCCCGCAGCTATCCGATGCTGATCGGTCTGTGGATCGTCATGGGCTTTGGCTACTCCCTGACCATCACCCCTGCGGGTCGCGCCCTGCGTCGATCATCGACGGCGATCGAGCGACCGGCCCTGTTCGCCGCCCAGTTCGCCCTGTCGCACGTCTGTTGGTTGATCGCCTATCCGGTCGCGGGGCTGGTGTCGGCCGAAGCCGATCCTCAGGCGGCCTTCGTCGTTCTGGCGGGACTTTGCGGTCTCGGCGCCTTGCTGGCGCTCGTCCTCTGGCCTGCGCATGATCCGCTGAACCTGGTGCACGATCACCTCGATATGGAGCCGGATCACGCGCACCTGGACGAGGGAATGCGCCCCGATGCGGCAGGCGTAGCGCACGCCCACCCTGTAATGATTGATGACAATCACCGCCGGTGGCCGAAGCGGCGGTGAGGCGATGCGCCTGGAAATTGGACGGCCGCTTGACCGAATGTGATGTTATCCTATAACATTTTATGGAGTCTTTCTGTCCGAGGTTTTCATGCGCGCCGCTTTCCGCCTCATGGCTTCGTCCCGCAAGGACATAGCGCCGCTGCCGGGTCGTAACCTGCGTCTCGGCATGGCCTATCAAATCTAAGTGCGACGGATGATTCAGGCCGCTGCAAGCCAAGGCGCAAAGGGCAGATCGGGCGACGGAAGGGCTGGCGACATCCTGGCCATGCTTCTGTCTCTGGTCTGCTTCCTTCATTGTCTGGCGGCGACGATCGCCGTTGGCGCGCTTTCGCTCTCTGGAGCCTGGGTGGAAACGGAAGCGCTGCATTGGGGGTTGGCCTTCGCCGCCACGGGCCTGTCAGCTTGGACCTTGTTTCGTCAGGTCAGGCATGACTGTTCGTGGACGGTGAGGGCACTGGCGATGGCTGGCGCGGGCTTCCTGTTTCTGGGAGCCGCCGAGGTTCCGAGCCCTTTGTGGGGAACCGTCATCACTGTGACAGGAGGCGCTGTATTGATCCTCGCGCACGGCCTGAACTGGCGCTCCCGCCAAAGAGCTGCTTGCTGCGCGCGCTGAGGCGCGATCAGGTCACGAGTTAAGTGCGATGACTGTCGCCGACCAACCGAAGGCCTAGGCAGGCGATCTGGGACGCTTCCGCGTGAGGTCCTTGTTAACCTGCACGTTCAGGCCTGGCTTCGCCGCCGCCTGATCGGGTGGCGGCGAAGAGGGACTAGGCCTACACGACCCGCTTGATCTCCGTATAGGCGCCCTCGGTCTTGAGGGTGATGGTCACGGGCTGGCCGGTGCGGTTGCGCCAGAACCAGCCGTGGCTGCCGGTGAAAGCTGCTGTCAGGACACCTTCTTCACGAGGGGACGAACCCTTGCCATAGGCATGATAGGAAACACCGGGCCGGTCAGCATGGGTGTCGAAATTGATCTTCCCGCCGCTGCTCGTCCAGGTAAACCGCGCGGTGGCGCCTTCCTCCATGACCAGTTTGATCTCGGCGCCCTGGTCGGGTTGCAGCGTCAGGATCGTTTCGTCGGTGCGCACGGCGCCGGGCGCGACGACCGTCGGAGCCGCAGGGGGAGCGGCGTTCGGCCCGGACGTCTGCGCCTGTGCGATGGCGGGCGCGGAAGCGGCGGCCGAGGCTGCGGGGGCAGCATCCACGGCGGCTGCGTCGGCCGCAGCGTCCGCTTCGGCTTCCTTGGCGAGTTGCTGCTTGATGCGGCCCATTTCGGTCAGGCCGAACACCGAGCCGATGCGGGTGGGATCGACGCCGTATTCGGCGGGCAGAACGACCGTGATCAGGAGCGCCGAGGCTGTGACGGCGGCGACGCCGGTCGACTTCAACAGGTGGCCCGTGGACGGCAGGTCGGCTTTGGATGGGCGGTTTGCGTTGTACATGAGGGTGTCTCCGGTCACATGACGAAGAAGCCGACGAGCTGATAGCCCGTCAGAATGAAGCCGAGCGTCATCAGCACGACGTTGGTGAGGTAGGCGTGCTTCCAGAAGCCGTCCGTGCGGCGCCAGAAGCCCATCAGGATGAGGATGCCGCCCAGGGCGAGCAGTTGGCCCAGCTCGACGCCGATGTTGAAGGCGATCAGGTTGCCGATCAGTCCCTCGGAGGAAAGCTGGAAGTCCTGCAGCTTGGTGGCGAGACCAAAGCCGTGGAACAGGCCGAAGATCATCGTGGCCGCCTTGGTGGAGGGCTGGAAGCCGAACCACCTCCGGTAGGCCCCCATGTTGTCCAGGGCCTTGTAGACGACCGACAGGCCGATGATGGCGTCGACCAGATAGCTGGAGACGCTGATGTTCGTCAGGACGCCCAGCAGCAAGGTCGATGAGTGGCCGATGGCGAACAGCGTCACATAGATGCCGATGTCCTTCATCCGGTAGAGGAAGAAGATGACGCCGAACAGGAAGAGCAGGTGGTCGTAGCCGGTGACCATGTGCTTGGCCCCCAGGTAGACGAAGGGCCAGAACAGGAAACCCGAGGTCTCCTGGATATAGCCCTTGTCGCCTTCGGCGACGCCGTGGGCGAGGACCTGGCTCAGTAGGCCCTCAAGGAAGAGGAAGCCGACCACGAGGACCGCCAGGGTCCAGGGTGATCGAAGCCACGACAGACGGTCGCGGCAGGGTGCGGAAGTCATGGGCATCCTTGCGATGGGAGTGAAGGTGCGACGTCCGCCGTCATCTGCGGATGTCGGTGATGCGTTGAGGCGCTGACGAGCGGCCGCCCCGGAACGGGGCGGCCGACCGCTTCAGAGCCCGCGGCGGCGACGGAAGGGGAGGTGGTCCAGCCAGGCGGGCCTGGGCCGATCGCCCGGGGCGTCGCGTCCGTGGACCAGGCTGTAGAGAGCCGGGAGCACGAGCAGGGTCAGGATGGTCGAAGAGACGATCCCGCCGATGACCACGGTGGCCAGCGGACGCTGGACCTCCGCCCCGGCGCCGACGTTGACCGCCATGGGGACGAAGCCGAGGCTGGCGACCAGGGCGGTCATCAGCACCGGGCGCAGGCGCGTCAGCGCCCCTTCCCGGATGGCCTGGCCCACGGGCCTGCCCTCTTCGATCAGACCCCGGATGAAACTGACCATGACGACGCCGTTCAGCACGGCCACGCCCGACAGGGCGATGAAGCCGACGCCGGCCGAGATCGACAACGGCAGCCCCCGCAGCGCCAGCGCCGCCACCCCGCCGGTCAGCGCCAGGGGCACGCCGGAGAAGACGATGGCGCTATCCCGCCAGGAGCGGAACAGGGCGAACAGCAGGCCGAAGATCAGCAGCAAGACCGCCGGAACGACCAACTGCAACCGCTTGGCCGCCGAGATCAGTTGCTCGAAGGTCCCGCCGTAGGAGACCCAGTAGCCGGCGGGCAGGTCGACTTCCTGATCCACCCGCTCTCGCACCTCGCCAACGAAGGAGCCGAGGTCGCGATTGCGGACGTTGGCCGTCACGACGATGCGACGCTTTCCGTCTTCGCGACTGATCTGGTTCGGGCCGGTCTCCAGCGTGATCGTCGCGATCTCGCTGAGCGGCACGAAGCCTCGCGGCTGACCGTTTGCACCCGGAAGCGGCGCCTGAAGGCGGCCGATGGCGGCGGTGTTGCGGCGCAGGTCTTCCGGCAGGCGCACGACAATGTCGAAGCGTCGGTCGCCCTCGAAGATCTGCCCCGCCGTCGCCCCGCCCATCGAGGTGGAGATGACTGACTGAACATCGGCGATGCTCAGACCCAGGCGCGCGATGGCGTCCCGGTTCGGGGTGATCTGCAGCATGGGCAGGCCGGTGACCTGCTCGGACTGCGGATCGGCGGCGCCGGGTACGGCGCCGACGATTTCCTCGATCTGGGAGCCGAGTTGCACGAGTTGATCCAGGTCGTCGCCATGGACCTTGATGGCGACGTCGGCCCGGACGCCGGACAGCAGTTCGTTGAACCGCATCTGGATGGGCTGGGTGAACTCGTATTTGCTGCCCGGCACAGCGTTCACCGCCTCTTCCATCTCGCGAACGAGTTGGAGTTTCGGTTTGCGGGGATCGGGCCAGTCCTTGCGGTCCTTCAGCAGGATGAAGGTGTCCGCGACCGAAGGCGGCACAGGGTCGGTGGCGACCGCCGCCGTGCCGATCTTGGCCACGACCCGTTCGACCTCCGGGAACTTCGCCAGACGGGCTTCGAGAGCGGTCTGCATCTCGATGGCCTGGGTCAGGCTGGTGCCCGGAATGCGCAGGGCGTGCATGGCGATGTCGCCTTCGTCCAGGTTCGGCACGAACTCCGACCCCATGCGTGAGGCGATCAGGGCCGCGCCCACGACAAGGGCCACGGCCACGGCGACCATGGCGATGCGCATCCTCAGGGCGAAGTCGAGCGCCGGTTGATAGCCGGTGCGCGCCCAGCGCATCAGGAAACTGTCCTTCTCCTGCACCTTGCCGGTGACGAACATCGCCACCGCCGCCGGCACGAAGGTCAGGGACAGCACCAGGGCGGCGGTCAGGGCGATGACCACGGTGATGGCCATGGGATGGAAGGTTTTGCCCTCGACCCCGTCCAGGGCGAAGATCGGCACATAGACCAGGGTGATGATCAGGACGCCGAACAGGGACGGCCGGATCACTTCACTGGACGCGCGCGCCGCCAGGGAGAAGCGCTCGTCACGGGTCAGCAGACGCCCCTGCCGATGTTGGGCCTCGGCGAAGCGCCGCAGGCAGTTCTCGACGATGATGACGGCGCCGTCGACGATCAGGCCGAAGTCCAGCGCGCCCAGGCTCATCAGATTGCCCGACACCCCGGTTCGCACCATGCCGGTGATGGTCATCATCATGGTGATGGGGATGACCGCCGCCGTGATCAGGGCCGCGCGGAAGTTCCCCAGCAACAGGAACAGCACCACGATCACGAGCAGGGCGCCCTCAAGCAGGTTCTTCTCGACCGTCCTGATGGCCCGCTCGACCAGGTCGGTGCGGTCATAGACGGGCGATGCGACCACGCCATCCGGCAGGGCCTTGGCTGCTTCCTCCAGTCGGGCCGCCGCCGCCTGGGCGACGACACGGCTGTTCTCACCGGCCAGCATCAGGACGGTCGCCAGGACCGTCTCCTTGCCGTTTTCCGTCGCCGCGCCTGTGCGAAGTTGTTCGCCTAGGCCGACTTCGGCGACTTCGGCGATCCGGACAGGAACGCCGCCGCGCGTGGTGATGACGATGTTGGACAGATCCTGCGCCGTCGAGGCCTGACCCGGCACGCGGATCAGCCATTGCTCGCCGTAGCGTTCGACATAGCCGGCGCCGACATTGGCGTTGTTGCGCTCCAGCGCCGAAACGACCTCGTCCATGGTGACGCCGAAGGCGGCGAGCCGTTCAGGACGGGGCGTGACGTGGTACTGGCGCTCGTAGCCGCCGATGGTGTTGACCTCGGTGACGCCGGGCGTGTTGCGCATCTGCGGACGGATGACCCAGTCCTGCAGGGTGCGAAGATCCTCAGGCGAGTAAGGCGCACCATCGGCCTTGCGGGCGCCCGGCCTGGCCTCGATCGTGTACATGAAGATTTCGCCCAGACCCGTGGCGATCGGCCCCAGTTCAGGCGACAGGCCTGACGGAAGCTGGCCGCGCGCGGTCTGAAGCCGCTCGTTGACCAGTTGCCGCGCCCTGTAGATGTCGGTCCCGTCTTCGAACACGACCGTCACCTGGCTCAGGCCGTAGCGCGAGACGGACCGGGTGTAGGACAGGCCCGGCACGCCGGCGACGGCGTTTTCGACCGGGAAGGTGATGCGTTGTTCGGCCTCAAGCGGCGAATAGCCGGGCGCCTCCGTATTGATCTGGATCTGGACGTTGGTGATGTCGGGCGTGGCGTCGATCGGCAGCTTCTGGAAACTCCAGACGCCGATGACGGCCGCCACGAGGACGAGCGCCAGCACGACCCAGCGATGCCGGATCGACAGGCTGATGATGCGTTCAAGCATGGTGACGCATCCCCCTAGTGGTCGTGGCTCGCGCCGGACTTGTCGATGTCCGCGCGAATGAGGAAGGCGCCGTCGACGACATAGGTCGCGCCGGGCTCGATGCCGCCCAGAACCTCGGTCCATTCTTCGGTGCGACGGCCCAGGTCGAGCATGCGCACCTCATAGGTGTCGCCGACCTTGGCGTAGACCACAGTGAAGTCGCGGAACGGCTGCAGCGCCTTGGTGCGCACCGCCAGCGGCGCCTCGCCCTGGCCGACCTGGACCAGACCCGAAACCCCGAGGCCGGGCCGCCAGACACCGCCCTGGTAGGGCAATTCGACATGGGCCACGAGGGTCTGGCTGAGCACGTCGTCGGCCGGCAGGATCGCCTTGATGACGCCGCTGGCCGTATGCTCGCCCGCCTGGCTCTTGATCTCGACCCTTTGCCCAACGCGCACGCGCTCTGCGTCGCGTGGATAGAGGACGAACTCGGCATGAAGGCGGGTCGGGTCGCCGATCGTCAGCATGGGGGCGCCGCCGCCGGTGATGGAGCCGGGGTTGACGGTCTTGGCGGTAATCACGCCCGAGATGGGCGCGGTGACCGAATAGGTCTGGAGGCTTTCACTCGACTCCACGCGGGCGACGACCTGCCCGCGCGAGACGCGTTGACCCAGTTCAACGGTCATCGACATGACCCGGCCCGGATAGCGGGCGTGGACCTCGGCCTGGCCTTCCGGCGTGATCTCGACGCGGCCGCTGAGCGGCAGGCTCTCGCCGAGAACGGCGGGGCCGACCTGCTGGGTGGTGACGCCGCCGGCCTGGGCCGCATCGGCGCTGATGACCGTCCGGCCCTCATAGGACGGATAGGTCCAGGCCGAGCGCTTGCCCGCACGAACGGCGCTGACCGCGACGTCGAACGAGTGAGGCTCAGACACGACGCCCGGACTGGCCAGATAGTCGTTCTCGGGCGTGAAGACGAAGCGATCCACCTTCGGCCCCAGGCGGGTCAGAGCGATGTTCGCTTGCACCTGTCTGGGATCGAACGGCTTGTCGTTGAGGTAGGGATAGAGGCGGAACAATGGTTCCGGCCCTTCCTCATAGATGGTCACCTCGATGGCGAAGTCGCCGTCGCGAAGCAGGCGGCCGTTGTGCGGTCCGCGTTCGTAATCGGCGGCGGCCGCCGCTTCGCCTTCGGGTTTGGCGGCCTTGTCGCCGCCGCCGCAGGCGGCCAGCGTCAGGGCGACGGCGGCCAGGACGCAGCCGAGCGCAGTCGCGGAAGTGCGTGACGTCTTCATGGTTGTGTCTCCAGGCCGAGCAGGTCGGCGTGCGCGCCGGTCAGGCGGTCGAGCCGCGCGCGGTCGTTGTGGAAGGTCTGCAGCACCGCGGCACGACGGGCCTTGGCCTGCAACAAGGCCGCATGGGCGCTCATCACGTCGTTGTAGGTGAAGCCGCCGCGCGCGAAGCCCTCGCGGACCAGGACGACGGCGCGTTCAGCCTGAGGCTGGGTTTCTTCGGCGATTCGCCGCGCTTCATTGGCGCGGGCCAGAAGCTGCACCTGAAGGCGGGCGATTTCCCGCTCGCGCTCAAGGCGCAGGGCGTTTTGATCGGCCCGTGCCGCCAGTCCATCGGCGCGGGCGCGATCGATGGCGCCTTGGTTGCGGTCATATCGCTGCAGCGGCATGGACCCGCCGAAGACCAGAGCCGCCTCATTGTCCCAGATATGCCGAACGCCGATGCTGACCGTGGGGTCAGGCACAGCGCGCGCCTGCTCCAGGCGAACCTGGGCGTCGGCGATGGCCTGACGGGCGCGGAAGGCTTCAAGGTCCGCTTGCGCCACCGCCCCTGCGGCGACCCACGCGGCGCTCGTGTCGTCAAAGTCGGAGGAGCCCATGCGGAAGTCGGCGACGCCGTCCCAGAACTTGGCCAGGACGATGCGGGCGACGCGAACGGCGATCTCTGCCTGATCGAAGTCGATCTGGGCCTGGGCCAGTTCGGCCTCGGCGCGCGCCCCTGCGAACAACGGATCACGGGCCGCGTTCACGCGACGCTGGACTTCCCTCTGGAAGCCTTCAGCAAGCGAAAGCCGCTCCCGCGCGATATCCAACTGGGCTTCGGCCGCCATGGCGTCGACCCAGGCGCGCTGCACCAGTTCGAGGCGATCCAGTTGCGCGATCTGGGCCTGGGCCGTGATCAGCAGGCCTTCGCTTTGCGCCAGGCCGGTGCGGGCGGATCGATCGCCGCCCCTCTCCAGCTTCTGTTCATAGGTCAGCGTGGTTTCTGTTCGCCCCAGAATGTCGCCTCCGCCCAGGGTGGGCAGGTTTTCGACCATCAGACCCAGGGTCGGATTGGGACGAAGGCCGGCCTGGCGAACCCCGGCCTCGACGCCGCGCAGGCGCGCGTCGAGACCCGGTCGCGCCGGATCGGCGGCGACGGCGCGCCGCAGCGCGCCTTCAAGGGTGAGCGCCGGACCAGAGGCGGCTTCAGCAGAAGCCGGCGACTGGGCGAGCGCGATGGCGGGCGGCGGCCAGGCCGCCGCCAGGGCGAGCGCGAGGGCGGATACGGCCGCGCCTCGCCCTCGCCATCCGGCAACGCCGGATTGGGAAGGTTTCAAGGGATGTCTCCAACAGGACGCGCACGGCCGCAAGGCCGCGCAGGATCAGCTTTTCAGGCGATCAGGCGTTCTGTCTGGGGGGCTGGAGCGGCGCGTCGAGAACAGCGCCGGGCGGCAAGGCGTCGCGCGCCGGGCCAAGGTCAATGGGCTTATACAGTTGGCTGGCGGCGGGATGGACCGGCGCGGCCAGGGCGACATGAATATCGCCGCCATTGTGGTGATGATGAGTGAAGGGCGTCCCGCCGCTGTCGACGGCCATGTCGATCGACATGGCCTGATCGGAGACAGGGCCGTCATCGGCCGTCTCATGGGCGTGTCCATGGTCATGATGGTGATCATGATCATGGGCCAGATCGGCCGCGTCCTCATAGGAGACGCCGGGGAATTGAAGGCCGTGCTCGATACGATGCTGGCTGTTCACCACGCCATGCATCTGCACCGCGACCATTACGGTTACGCCGAGGCAGACGCAGAGGAGGCGGAGCAGGCGTGGCAAATCGAAATTCTCCGATAGATTCCCGTTACGGTGAAAGCCTCGTCAATGCAACGGCGTGGATGTCGCGATTTCTGCAAGGCCTATCGCCCGCCTTCGCGACCGCCATCGGCCCTTAGCAGGTCGCCCAGGCCGCGACCGTTCAGGCGGCAGCGGGCGATGACGCGATCATGGACGATCACGCGGCCGTTTCGTCCCCTGACCGCCGTGCATGCGACGGGACGGTCGAGGGCAAGGCGGATCAGTCTGCGCCTCGCCTCCTGTCCGGCGCGGCTGCCCAGTTCCGGCGCGTTGAAATCCGCCAGCCTCACCTCGATCCAGGTCGCCGGGTCCGAAGATCGCCCGACGCAAAGGCCGTCGCCGTCGCCGACATATCGGACCGATCCCGAGAAGGTCGCGCCGGCGCGCGAGGGCAGGGGCGCCTCGCACGGGTCGGCCAGCGCCGTGGTCGGCGCCAGGAGGAAGCAGGCCAGAATCAAGCTGGCGGGGATCACGAACCTGAGCATGGCCGAAGGGTGATCTGATCCGCTCCGAGCGCCAAGCCTGCGGGGCGTCGATCGGAAAGGAAGGGCGGAGGCGGGCGCCTTCCCGGAGGAGGCGGACAGCAGCGAGGACTTCGCCATGCGGCCTGCGCCCAGGTTTGAAATCGTTCCGCCAGGCGTGCGCCTAGCGGACGCCTATGGCCCGCCGCTCGATGGAATGGCGGAGGGAGATCTGCTCGCCCTTTGGCTACGCCGGCGCGGCGCCGCCAGGGACGCCCGCCTCGCGGCCGGACGCCTGCTCGAACGGTTCGGGGGCCTGGCGGCGATCGTCGCGGCGGACGCGCCGGAACTGGCGCGCACGCCGGGGGTGGACGCCGCCTTCGTCGCCGACCTCAAGGTGCTGCGTGAGCTCTGCGTGCGGCTGGTTCGGTCCGAAGTGGGGGAGCGGCCCCGGATCTCTTCCTGGACGGCGCTTCTGGCCTATGTCCGGGTCGCCCTGGCTCATGAACCGCGAGAACAATTCCGGGCCCTCTTCCTGGACAAGCGCAACGCCCTGCTGCGCGACGAGTTCGTCGCCCATGGAACCGTGGATCATGCGCCCGTCTATCCCCGCGAGGTCCTTCGCCGGGCGCTCGAGATCTCCGCTTCCGCCCTGATCCTGGTCCATAATCATCCGTCCGGCGATCCGACGCCGTCCCGCGCCGACATCGACATGACGCGCAGACTGGTCGAGGCCGCGAAGGTCTTTGACCTGGAGGTCCATGATCACCTGGTCGTCGGGCGCGAGGCGACCGCCAGCTTCAGATCCCTCGGATTGATGTGAGGCCGGGATGAGCCTTCACCCCATTGTCGCCGCCCTTGGGGGCGAGCTTCGCCACGGCGGCCTGGGCGCGAGCGTGCCGGCCCCGGGCCATAGCGCGGCCGACCGTTCGGTTTCCCTCATGCTCGACGGTGACCGGGTGGTGATCCATGGCTTCGGCGCCGCCGATTGGCGTAGCGTTCGCGACCATCTTCTGAGCCTGGGGCTGATCGACGCCAGAGGGCGCCTGACGGGCGCATCGCTGCGGACGGCGGAGGGGCCGGTCGCAGCGATCCGACCTGCGGCCCATGTCCGCATCGCCGCCGCTCAAGCGCTCTGGTCGGAGGCCCTGCCGCTCGCGAAGGGCGATCTCTGCTTCCGCTATTTCCGGAGCCGAGGCCTCCGCCTCGAAGCGCCGCCCCATGATCTTCGACGCCATCCAGCGACGCCGGTTTCGGTGTTTCGCTCGGCCGGCCCGACCTGTCCGGCCCTGATCGCAGCGATCCGGGCGCCCGACGGCGTTATCGGCGCCGTGGAGATCGCCTATCTTGATCCGGACGGACGTCCCGCCGGTCGGCTCAGGCTCCAGCGCAAGACGGTGGGCGTCCTGCCGCGGGGCTCGGCCGTGCGCCTCTGCGCGGCGGCCCCGACCTTGCTGGTGGCCGAGGGGGTTGCGACCGCCCTGTCCGCTATGGCCCGTTTTCGCCTGCCAGGCTGGGCCCTTCTGTCTGCAGGAAACCTGGCGGCCTGGACTGCGCCAACCGAAGTCTGCCGCGTCCTTATCGCCGCGGATCGCGGCCCGGCCGGCGAAGACGCGGCCTCCCGGCTTCGCACCCGACTCGAGGCGGCGGGGCTGGGGGCCGCTGTCCGCTTACCGCCGCCTGGGGCGGGGGACTGGAACGACGCAGCGACCTGAAAGGGGGAGGAAGGGCGTGGAGGAGCGCCGGAACGGTCGGGATGGACCTGGCCGACCGGCTGGAGAAGTCTCATGTCCTGTTCCCGATCTTCAGCCGCTGCAGCGGCGCCTTGCGGCCCTGCCGCCGAGCCCTCGCGCATTCCTCTGGTCGTCCGACTGGGCGACCTTGAGGAAGCGCCGGAAAACCTTCGCTACGGCGAAGCCCCGGACGACGACATCCCGCAACTGGCCGAAACCGTGGCCGCCGCGGGCCTGCTGCAATATCCGACCGTCCGGCCGGGCCGTCGCGGCGAGGCGGCCCATATGGTGCTGGACGGACGTCGGCGCCTTCTGGCCCTGCGCCTCCTGCGTGACGCAGGGCGCATCGACGACGACCATCCTGTCGAGGTCTTCGTCGAGACGGACAGGGCGCGGCAGGCTGCGGCCGTGGTCCTGACCAATACGGCTGTGCCGGTCCACATCGCCGATGTGATCGCCGCCATGGGCCGCATGCTGAAGGCTCGGCTGACGATCACGGCGATCGCACGCGCACTCGGCTATGGCGAGACCGAGATCCGCCGTCTGTCGGCCCTGTCGGCCTTGCCTTCGGTCGCCCTCGAGGCCCTGAAGAGCGGTCGCATCACCCTGCGCCAGGCCCGCCTCCTGGCGCGGCTGAAGGACGGCGAGGAACAGGCGGCCCTGGCCCGGGCGGCGATGGACGGCTGCGGCCTGCAGGAATGGCGCATCCAGGAGCTGCTCGGCGAAGGCCGTATCACGACCCGCGATCCCCGTTGCGGTCTGGTCACGCCGGAACTCTACGCCGCCGAGGGCGGTCGGACGGAGGCGGACCTGTTCGGCGAGCTGCCGCCGGTCCTGCTGGATCCCGACCGTTTGACCCGGGCCTGGCTGAAACGGGGCCGGCTGCTCGCCGATATCTTCGAGGCGGAAGGCCTGACCGTACGGCTATGCCCGGGAGAGAAGGAGGCGGAGCTGCCGGACGACATGGAGAGGCTCTGCTACGCCTACGGCGGCCTCTCCGAAACGGCGACGGTCGTCTATCGCGAAACCCGGGACCGGGCCCAGGCGGCCGCTGACGTCGTCGAGGCCGCCCTGGCCGGCGAGGCGCTCCCGTCCGGCGAAGGGCGCCTTTCCGACCAGGAGACCCTGGGCCTGGTGGAGGCCCTGATCCGGGCGCGGATCGCCCAGGACCAGGCCGGCGCCGGCCGGCGTCTCGCTGTTCTGATCGTCCTGAGGCCTTCGCTCCGCTCCGGCGTGGAGATCGAGTGCTTCGCGCCTTTAGAGGCCGTCGGCGACGGGGCGCTGGACGGGGCGGACGGGGCCGACGAGGAGGGCGCCGAGGAGGAAAGATCCTCCCTGGCCCCGTCACGCTCGACCTATGTCCCGCCCCAGGCCGAGGCGCCCATGCCCGAGACGCAGGGCGTCAGCCATGTCCTGCACGCCGTGCGGACGGACACGGCGACGCGGGGTCTGATCCGGGCTCTGGCCGAAAAGCCTTCGGTCGCCCTGACCGTCCTGATCGCCCGGCTCTTCGCCAGCCTGGCTGTCTGGCCGCCGGTGTCGCGCGGCGAGGCCGCCCTGGCGATCTCGGCCTCGGCCTTCGCTCCGGCGAGCGGAAGGGTCATCGCAGGGCTCGACGGGATCGTGCGCGAACAGCTGGACGAGCGGCGACGCGCCTGGGAGGCCTCCGGCCTGACCGTGATCGCCTGGGTTCACGCCCTCCAGACGGAGGATCGGTTCGGTCTCATGGCCGAACTGACCGCTTTGAGCCTGGACCTGCATGAGCCCCGCACGGGCCATGTGCGACGGGCGGCCCGTGCGGAGGCGGCCGAGATCGCCGTCCTGTGCGACGCCGACCTTTCGCGCTGGTGGACGCCGGACGGGGCCTATCTGCGGCCGCACTCGCGCGAACAGCTGCTGTCCATGCTCGAGGGCATGGGGGCGGAGACCGAAGCGCCGGCGCGGATGCGGAAGGGCGACCTGGTCGCCTGGACCGAGGAGCAGGCGGCGGCCCGGCGCTGGACGCCCGCCTGCCTGTCCTGGGCGGGCGAGGCCGAGAGCGAGGCCGACGGCGCTTTTGAACCGGCCGATGCGGCGACATCAACGTATGAAGACGCGGACGCGGCCGGCGACGGGTCCGGCGAGCCTTCGTCCGGGGCTGCGGATGGCGAAGAGATCGACGGCGCTGATGAAGCCTCGGGCCGGGGCGTCTTCATCGTCACGCCTAAGGGAGAGGCGGCCCTGCGCGGCGCGGCGGCGTAACCGCAAGGGCGGTTTCGTCGGCGGTGTTCGGCGGAGCCGCCTGCGGGCGGAAGCGGAGGGAAGAAGAGGGTGAGGCGATCCGGGAAGAAGGTTTCCGGGCCTCTCGATCAAGGAGACTGAGAATGCAGACCATGGTGTTCACCGGCCGCCTGGCGGCCGATCCCCAGATCAGCCCGGACTTCGCCAAGGCGGTGTTCCGGTTGCTTGAGAAACGCGGCGTGGGCCTCGACGGCAAGGACAGGATCGTCGGCGTCAACTGTGTCAGCTGGTCGAAAGGCCTCAATGAGAAGGTCATCGCCCGGGCCCTGGCCAGGGGCTGCGAGGCGGTCGTCGTCGGCGCCTTCGTCGACACCGCCTATACGGCGCGGGACGGGACCGAGCGGGCGGCCAAGGAGCTGGTCGTCAATCGGTTGACGGTCCTCGACTGGGCGGTCGACCGGGAGGCGGATGCGTCGCCGGCGGCTGAGATCGATGACGAACAGGCCGCGGCCTGAACCCTCTAACCTCATTCATTCCCGGAGACTGATCATGCAAACCCTTGTCATTGAAGGCTATCTGGCCGCTGACCCGTCCATTCTTTTGGCCCAGGGATCGGGGCGCAAGCGCGCCAGCTTCCGCGTGCTGGAGACCACGCGCTATCGCCGTTCCGACGGCGAGGCAGGCGAGCGGACGACCGGCTTCAACTGCGTCTGCTTCAATGAAAACACGACCGAGAACTACATCGCCCCCTATGCCCGCAAGGGCAGCCGGGTGGTGATCCAGGGTCATGTCGAGAATGACAGCTGGACCGGGAAGGATGGTGTCGAACACTACGACCTGAGGGTGGTTGTGGCGGACATGCGTCTGAAGAACCGGCGAAATCGCGATGATGCGACGGAGCCGGCGGCGGGCGCGGCCCAGGGCCCGGCGATCCTGGACGACGACATTCCATTCTGACGTCCGGCGGCCGGTCCGGTCCAGGCTTGTCGAAGCGGCTCGAGGCCCGGCGCCGAGGCGTCGGGCCTTTGGTCTGAAAGGCGAAGGAAGGGCGGGGACGGGCGGGTCGATCGGACCCGTGACCGGAGAACCGTCATGTCCGCATCCGTCTGGACCGTTGAACGAATACGCCGGCTGATCGCCCTGTGGGGCGAAGGCCGGACCGCCGCCGCCATCGCCGACCGGCTTGGGCCCGAGATTTCGCGCTGCGCCGTCCTGGGCAAGGTCCATCGTCTTGGCCTGGTCCGGGCGGCGCCTGCCCGTCCGCCTTCGCGACCGCGCGGCGCTTCAGCTTTTCCTAAGCGGCGGTTTCAACAGGTCGCGCCGTCGCGTCCGGCGTCTCAAGTTTCATCGCCTGCGGCGCCGGAACGGCCGGAGGCCACCGTCCTGTCCGTGAGACGAGGTCAGTGCCGCTGGCCCTACGGGACGCCCGGATCTGTCGATTTCGGTCTTTGCGGCCATGCGGTCGCGCGCGGCGCCTTCTGCGCCGCCCATGCCGCGATCGGTTATCAGACCCGACCGATGAGCGCAGAGGGGCTGATGCGGCTGGCTGGCTTCGGTCATGATCCGTCCTGACGACCTGCGGGACGGCGGCCCTCGGGCCGTCGTCACTTGCGGGCCTGTGGACCGTCCGCCGTCGCTCTCGGCGCGAGGCGCCGAAAAGCGTCCTCGTCCGAAGGGGGACGAGGACATGCCCCCACACAACGCCCTCCGATCCTGTCACGTCACCCCGGCCGTCAACGGCTTCGCCGTTTCCCTGCGCGGCCCGCGAGAGGCGGTCCGCTCCGGTGACCGCTGGGGACCCCGACGTGGCCAGGAGCGGGGTCGTTGCGCATGGGGCGCTTCGACATTTCAGAACTGGAATGATCCGATGCGCAGCATCCAAACTCTCTCCGCCTTCGCCTTTTCGTCAAAGTCCGATTCCGCCTTCGACGACCTGACCGCATCGCTCGGCGACGGTCGCCCGCACCCGGCCGAAGAAGCCCTGTTCCAGCTCGGGCGCGCCCTTATGACCGAGCTGTTCGGCGTCAGCGCCTTTGGCACAGATCTGGGGTTGCGGATAATGGAGGGATTGGGTCTCGTCGCAGTGACGTAAGGAACGCAGATGAGACCCAATCCCTCCAGCCCAAAATTGGCTGCCAAGCCCACCAAGAAGCCCGCCGAGGTGGTGGTGAAAGATATTCGCCGTGCCACACGCCGGCATTTCTCGGCCGAGGATAAAATCCGCATCGTGCTCGAAGGCCTGCGCGGCGAGGAGAGCATCGCTGAACTGTGCCGCCGCGAAGGCATCGCCCAGAGCGTGTATTATTCCTGGTCAAAAGAATTCCTTGAGGCTGGCAAACGCCGTCTGGCCGGGGACACGGCCCGTGCCGCCACCAGTGACGAGGTCAAGGATCTGCGCCGTGAAGCACTGGCTCTCAAGGAATGCGTGGCCGACCTGACGCTCGAGAACCGCCTGCTTAAAAAAAGCATGATCGCGGATGGGGGCGACCAAGAATGAGGTATCCCGCCGCAGAAAAGCTCGAGATCATCCGCCTCGTCGAGCAATCCCATCTGCCCACCCGACAGACGCTGGAGAAACTGGGCATCCCACGCCGCACCTTTGCCCGCTGGTATGCCCGCTACCTTGATGGTGGGCCTGAGGCGCTGGAAGACCGCCCCTCGGCGCCAAGCCGGGTATGGAACCGGCTGCCCGAGAATGTGCGCAAACAGATCATCGACATGGCGCTGGAGGAAAGCGAACTCTCGCCCCGCGAGTTGGCCACCAAATTTACCGATGAGAAGCAGTACTTTGTCTGCGAGGCCACGGTTTATCGCCTGCTCAAGGCACAGGATCTGATCGCCAGCCCAGCCTATATCGTCATCAAGGCCCGCGACGAGTTCCACACCAAGACGATGCGACCAAACGAGATGTGGCAGACCGACTTCACCTATTTCAAGCTGATCGGTTGGGGCTGGGTTTACCTCTCAACCGTGCTCGACGACTATTCCCGCTACATCATCTCGTGGAAGCTGTGCACCACCATGACGGCGGGCGATGTCACCGACACGCTGGACTTGGCGCTGGCCGCATCAGGTTGTGACAGCGCCACCGTGCTGCACATGCCGCGCCTGCTCTCGGACAATGGCCCGAGCTATGTCGCGGGCGAACTGGCCGCCTATATCGAGGCCCAGTCCATGAGCCACGTGCGCGGCGCCCCCTTTCACCCCCAGACACAGGGCAAGATCGAGCGCTGGCACCAGACCTTGAAAAACCGCATCCTACTGGAGAATTATTACCTGCCCGGCGATCTCGAAGCCCAGATCGAAGCCTTCATCGAGCACTACAACCACCAGCGCTATCACGAAAGCCTGGGCAATGTGACGCCCGCAGATGCCTACTTTGGCCGCGATCGGCAGATCCACGCCCAGCGCGCCGCCATCAAGAAACAGACCATCGAACATCGCCGCTTGCAGCACCGCAAGCTCGCCGCCTAAAAGCCAACCCCTGACGAGGCCCGCTCTCCGTTAACGCCACGCCAAACCTGCGCCAAATGTTTCGACGACGGACACCCATGGAAGCAGCGGCGCGCGCGGAGGTCGGAACCGGTGACTTCGACGCTGCTTTGGAGAGCGCCCGAAAAGCCTCTACCGAACGCGGTCAGGAGGAATCGGCGGCGCGGTGCGCCCAGATCAAGGCCGAGGCGGCGAAACCGTCGTATGACACCTCACCTTTGGTCAAGCGGGCGCAAGACCTGTTGCTCCAGAACTGTCGGAACGCAGGCTACTAACCCGTCCGCAGCCCTAGCCGCCGATCGCCGCGGGCCGCCGTATGGAAGTCCGGGAGCAAACCCACCTCGATCACGCCGGGGCGGTCACCGAGTAGGCCAGCAAGGCGAGCCTGGCGCTGGTCGTTGAAGTCCCAACCGGCGCTGCAGGGCGCGATCGGCGAGACCCATCTGGCCCCAGCCTCGATCCAGGCCGCGCTGGCCAGCACTGCGCAGAGCATTGCCCGCATGTCCGCATCGAGGACCTCTTCGACGGCCTCATCGTCCTGACCATTGGTGCGGATCTTGATTGGCGTCATGTCGCGATCCAGACAGATCATAGGACTGCCCCACGGGGCCTCGGCGGGCTCGGGCCATGTGAAAGCCGGGAGGAGGGGGTTTCGCTGCAAATTCCGCAGATCATGGCGGCCCCGGCTGTCTGGCTGCAGGCCACCCTGCAGAGCATCGAGATCGAGAGCGGCGACGGCCCGGACAGGAATACCGATCTCACACGCGGCGGAGAGCGTGGTCTCGATTCCTTCGCCGCAGACGAGGGGCCCCTTGGACGTGGGCGGCGTGAGCCAGACGCCACCGGGATGAACAACGCCGTGGTCGTCCATCCGCCCGGGCGGCCCCCATTTGCGACGCTGGGGGTCCAGGTGAGTTTTGGTTTTGCCGTCTGCAGACAGGTAGGTCGCGTGGACGCCGCCCGTGGGGCCGAACGGCGTCATAAGCAGTCCGATCATCGCTGGGGCGGTCACCGGGTTGGCGATCGGGCCGGAATGATAGGCGGCTGGATGATATCGGACTTGCTTCAGCGCCTCGGCAAGAGGCCGGCCGGATATGCCGCGACCCCGGAGGTAGGTCTCGACAGGTGTGCCGGCGGCGGGGAGGGCGTCTCGCCACAACGAAAGGGCCATCGCGGCCTTCCAGAGGCGGGTCCGTTCGTTATCCGCATCGGCCTGGCGCGCCAGCGCCTCGCGTTCGGCCCGCGCCTTCTTGACGTCGATGCTGGCTGGATCTTCACCGACGATCCGGATCGCGGCGTCCCTGAGAGTTTGGTCAAGCCGGGAATGCAGACGGTGTTCAAGGTCGACGGCGTCGCCGCCACGAACATCGCAGCCCCAGCATTTCCATGTCTTCTTGACGGGGTCGACGGAGAACGCGCCGCCATCCTTACGCTTAGGCGACGCCTTGCAGAGCGGACAGGACCCCCGCAGCCGATGGCCGGAGCGGTATAGCTTCACGCCAGCGATCGCCTCCATGTCTGCGACAAGGAGGGCGAGCTCGAATAGGTCCTGTCCGCCGTTGCTGGCCACGGGCGGCCGCTAGGCCAGCACGTCTTTGCGCGCGAGATCCCATCCCGCCGGCAGGTCGAAGATGATCTTGCCGCCGCCGGGTTCGGAGTGAGCGAGGGACTGCTTCTTGTCGATCTTGGCTTTGGGGGTCAGCTCAGGCGCCTGCAGGAGGGAAACGGCCTTGCGGGGGCTGAGGCGGAACTTTCCTTCTGGGTCCGATACAAGCTGGATGCAGCGGCGCCGGCCTTCCTCGCCGTAGAGGATGCGAACGGGCGTGGCGTCGGCGAAACCAGCCTCCTTCAGGAGGGCAAGGGGGATGCTGAGGGCGGCGCCCTGTTTGTTGACGGCGATCGTGGCGCCGTTTGCGCCCGGCCGGGCCTTCTGAACTTCACGAAACTGCATGGTTGGCTCCTTGATTAGGGGGTGGTGGTGGATGAGGGAGTGGGAGCGCCGCCAGCGATGACGCTGGCCAGCTCTGCATCGGCCCAGGCGTCCATGACCTGGGACAGGCGTTCGGCCGCCAACAGATAGACGGCCGCCGGGAAGCGGCGGGTCCAATCCTGCTGAAGACGGATGACGGCGTGCCGCACAGGCGGCGCCATTGAGACGTTGGCCCCGTCGCGCCGAAGGCGCTGCCAAAGCAGACGGGCGTCCAGCGCAGCATCCACCGGGTCGCGTTGCCACCAGGTGCGAACGACGCCGGCGGCAGGATCGTCCGATTTCGACCTCGCCAAGAACCGGGAGAGGACCGCGTGCATCTCGTCGTTGGCCGCGCGAGGAAGGTCAGAATTGCTAAAGATCGAAAAACCTGCTAACATATTGATTTCCCTCGCATAATAAGCATTATGTGAAGCGACACAGTAGCGGTTACTAATAGATATTGGTTTTCCGCAATCGCTGGATTCGCCCGCTGTCATGGCGTCGGTTCCCAAATGTCTGGACTCCGGTGCCTGAATCCCTGGACTCGAACGCCGGGGCGCTGTCGTTTTCGGAGTGGTCCGGTTCCACATCACCGGCCGGGGCCTCCGGCGATCAGCGCAAGGACGATCATCGCCACGAGAAGAGCGGGCGTTCCGACCAGGAGCCAGCGGGCGGTTTCGTTGCGGTGGAAGAAGGGAATGGCCTTGGACAGCCACATCACGACGGGTGCGATCAACCACGGGACTGCAGTGGTCGCCGCGTCGGTAACGCGGGCCGCCAAGGTCGCACCCGCCGAGAACCAAAGCAGCACCGTCAGGAAGATCCCGGCGGCGAAGAGCAAGGCGTATGCGACGTCGAAACGCGATACGTCGAGGCGGTCTCGGAGATCCGGCACGGCCCGGAGGTTGCTGCGGGGTAGCCTGGTCCTACTGGCTTGCCATTCGATCATTTGAACTTCTTCCTTGTGAATGAAGGGGTTTCGCAGTGGAGCGGCTACGGGAAGGCGGTAGCCGGTGAGCCGCCGAGGCGGCTAGGAGGCGTGGGCAGAACGGGGCCGCCATCACAGCCCCATCGCCGGGCTGTTGATCTCGACGGCCTTATCGAAGGACTTGTCCTTCTCGGCCTCCTTGGCGGGCTCGGACTCCTTGGGCTTGTCGGCCTCCAACGTGCCCGGCAGGGGCTTGTCGGCCCCATCGTCCTTTTCAGGACCGTCAGCGCCGGCAGACCGGGCGAGGTCGGTCTGATCCTTGGAAGAGCCGTCAAGTCCGTCGGCGGCCAGCGTAGCCAAGGGCTCGTTCGAGCGATCGGCATGATCCGGGAGACTGGATGCGAGCGCAGCCAGCTCGGCGCCCGCAAGCTTGGCCTCGTGCATGGCGATGAGGTTCTGGCCGTCCTGTTTGTTGAGGCGCATGGCCAGCAAAGCGGTGTCGTTCGTCACCAAGGTCAGGGTTTCCGCTGTGCGGGAAACCTGAACATAGGCGCGAGCCTGGTTGGCGCCTTCGCCGTGGGTGCTCGCTAACACGGCGACCACGTTCTGATAGGTCGAGCCCTGCGAGCGGTCGGCCGTTTCAGCGTAGGCGTAGCCTGTGAACCGCAGCGCCGGGTCGCTGGTCTTCAAGGTGTGTTGTTTGCCGTCAGCGCCGCGAATGTCCCAGCTATCCCGGCCAAGCCGCTCAACGGTGAACCCCTCCCCGGTCTTGAAGCCCCGATCAGCGTCCCGTCGCTCCCACACCAGACGGTCACCCTGCTGAACGTCGAGATCTTTGGAACGGTACGCCTCAAACTTGGACTTCCGCTGATCGCGGAGCGTCGTGAGGTCGATTGTGGTGCGGCGATCGCGGTCTGAAGCGACAATGAGCCGATCATTGCGCTCATCTCGGCCGACAACCGTCACCGTGGCGCCCTTGGTCAGGCCGGCTTCCTTGATGCCGCTGTGGAGCACGAGGATCTGGCCCTCGCGGTAGCTGGCCGCCTGATATGATTCCGCGCGGGTCATGCGGACGTGCGACAGGGTAGGTACGGACGTTGTGGGGCCGGTTAGAACGCCTCGGGCGGCCAAGTCGCCGCGGATGAGCTGAGAGACCTTTTCTCGAAGCGAGTGGGTAGGCACGATGACGGGAGCATCACCGCCACGTTCTTTCACCTGGGCCCACGCGGTATGAGCCGCCTCTGCCAGTTTGTCGTCGTTGGCGTCACGGCCGACTTGGACGACGCGAGAGCCTAGGGCCCGGAGCGCCTGGGCAGGCGCTCCCTGAGCCAGTTGTTCGACGGCGGCGCGAACCTCCGGATCTTTCTGGCGACGGATCTCGGTCATGCGGGCATGATCAAGCCCTTCCTCGAGAACGAGACGCCATGGCGCCCCAGCCTCGGGAGAGCCGAGCTGCTTTTCGTCCCCGACGAAGATGATCCGGGGAATCTGCAGGGTTTCGCTGACACGCATCAGACGGTCAGCTTGCGAGTTCGACAGCATCGACGACTCGTCGACCAGGAGCGTCTTCTTGGCCCAGCTTTCGCGGGCTTGGTCGAGCCCGGCTCCCGCGCCTCCAGTCTCGGCCCGAGTCATCAGGCCCTCATATCGCTGGAGGAAGCTTTCGACTGTGCCAGACTCGATCCCGGCGCCTTTTGACAGGGCTTCAGCGGCTTGGTGGGTCGGTGCCAGTCCCGCGATTTCGACGCCCCGTTCCGCAGCTACCTCGCGGACGACTTCGAACATCTTCGTCTTGCCCACGCCGGCAAGACCCTGAACCCCAACATACCGGTCGTGACTGGTGAGGAGCTTCTCCGCCCCTGCCCGCTGGCCGTCGCTGAGGACGATTCCGCCCTCCCGGCCAGCCGCGTGGGTCAAGGCGGCCCCAGCCTCCGCCAACGTCATAAGCGCGGGTGCAGTGTTCTTGCCCTGCTCAATACGGGAGACGATGCCGCGCTCCAGGTCGAGCGCCGGTTTGGTAGTGACGCCACCATTTAGGCGCGCATCGGCGTTGATCACTCGCCCGTCCTTCTCGAGGGCGGACAGTTGCCCCTCGATGCGAGAGGCGGTCATCCCTGCGCCCGCAAACTCCAGCGCCCGGCCCATTACCTCGTGGCGGGTGAAGACAGCCCTCCCCTGCTCAGCAACGCGCAACCCGAAGGAGACAGCGGCGCGGGCCGCATCGTCACGCACCAGGTCAGGTCTGCGATATCCGTAAGGATCATTCGCCGTCGCCGGATCGGACCGCCCGGTGATGCGCCGCAGGGCGGCCACGAAACGAGACGCCGCATCGGAAGCGGCGCCAGACACCAATGAGGACACGTCGCGGCCGTTCGCGCTGCGCTCCATTGCAGCGCCGGCCAGCGCGCGAGCGTCCAGGCCTGCGGCCTTCGACTCCACCGCCCAACGCGCGATGAGTTCAGCGCGAGGGGTGTCTAGCTTCTTCGGCCGGTCCCGTAGTGCCAGCGCATCCTTCTGGGCGCCGGTAAGGGGGGAACCCTTGCGCTTCTCCTCGATGGCAATGGCCGCCTCGATCTGCTCTCGGCGCTTGCTGAACTGACGCAGCTGCTGCTCGCCGAACGAGGCCAATTCGAAGGTGCCGGCCTTGGCATCACGACGGACGTCGTAGCCGAGCGCCAAGGCCTCCTTGGCCAACTCGGCGCGGTAGATCCGGCCGACCAGCTGGATGTGTTTGAAGAGCTGATAGCTCTCCAGGGCGCGGACCTTGCCCGTGGAGGGTTCTACAGTCGCGTTGGCGACGACGACATGGGTGTGACGCTGGGGGTCGCCCTGACGGGAAGTGCCGTGAACGGTCTTGGCGTAGACGAGGTTGCCGGTGTTCACCTCACGGATCTTGCCCTGATCGCGCACACGGGTGATCGCGAAGTGCTTCTCCGCATAGACCATCGCCCGATCGACGGCCTTGTTGTGAGCGACGTCGAGGCGGCGATCACCGCCAACCAGGATGGCCAGACTGACGCTCTTGGGCGCGGAGAAGGTGAGATCCCATCCCGCCCGGTGCTTTGTGTCCGCGCCAGCGGGTGTTTTGTCGCCGTCCTTAAAGGCTGGGTGGGTGCCCTGGAGGACCTTCTTGAAGTCCGTTCCTTCAGCCTTGCCCTCCAAGCCGATCTTGGCGGCACCCTTGCCGCCCCATTCCAGGCCGGGGGTGTCGGCCTCGCCAGTGACGTAATAGTCGTCCTTGCCGTAGTACTCGGCGGCCCCGGAGGAGCTTCCAATGCTGCTGACGGAAAGCATGGTCAGAGCCCCCGGCCATAGTCGCCGGTCAATTCACCGAGTGAGCCGAGGCTATGCTCCTCGCCGGCAGGACGCGGCTCTGGGGTAGGCCGGTCCCCGTCGAACAGCTCGCGCTGTTGCTTCTGTTCGTTCTCGCGGGCGGCCTCCTCCCGGGCGGCCTCGGCGCGAGCGAGGGAGATTGCCCTGCCCTTCTCTGTCGGCAACGCGCCGGGATCCGCGACCAGGTCGTTCTCGTTGACTGCCTCGTCCGCCTCGCCGTCGACGACGAGGTCGCCATCGACCGCCACGAGGACCGGGCCGCCGGCGGCGGCTGCGGGCGCAGCTGCAGTGCCTTCAGCCGGATCGTCCGGCCGCTCGCCCCGCGCGCGCGCAATGAACTCGCGGATGGGGTCAGGTCCAGTGCGCGGAACATAGGGGTCCGCGATCCGGGGACTGGCGTCGAAGCTGAAGGCGACCGGAGCGATAGGGAATGGCCGTCCGGCGCGCTTGTTGCTCATCCGAATGACGCCCTGCAGCGACGGCAGGTTCATCAGGTCCGTGGGGAGGTAAACCGGCTCCTTCTCTTCGCGCGGCGCGATGCCGACGCCGTCGCGAATGCTGTTCGCGCCATAGGAGGTGTTCTCCGAGACGCGGTGCATGACGCGCTCGCCGATCGTTTCGCTCATGATCTGTGCGGTCTGAAAATCGCTGCACCGCAGGATCAGCTTATTGAGGCACTGACCCATGATGGTGCTGGCCTTCTCCTTCCCGTAGATCTCCTGGATCTGCGAGACCTGCTGCATCCCGAAGACCATGGCGCCGCCATACTTGCGAAGGCGCTGGGGGCCGTCGGCCAGCTTGTCGATACGGCCAAGCGAGGGGAACTCGTCCAGGAACAGCCACGTCGGATGCGGCGCGATACCCTCCGCGTTCCGCGACAACAGGGCGCTGATGACGATCTCGGACCAGAAACCGAGAAGCGGCCGAAGGGTGTCGGCATGGGTCTCAGGTGCGGACAGGAAGAGAAGCCCGGGGGTCCGACGTTCCTGATTGACCCAGCGGCGGATGGAGAAGGGCTCGCCCTTTCCGAGGAGGTAGACGAGTGGCGTCACGCCCTCGACCAGCACGGACTCAATCGACGATACCCGGGGTCCCGCGCCGCCGCTGATGTGCTTGTGGGCTGGGGTGCCGACGAGGAGACGTTCCAGCCGCTTCGTCGAACCGAACAGCATGTTCAGCGCCGTATCGAGGCTGACGTTGGGGTCGCGCTCTTTCAGAGTGAAACAGGTCCAAGAGAACAGCGACCGGGCGACGTTGCTCCAATAGGGGTCGCCGCTCTTGGGGTCCTTGAACAGGCCGTGGGCGAGACGATCCCATTCGACGTGATCTGTGGCGTCGTGGAACGGCGACCAGGCGGGCGACCGTTCGTCAAAGGGGTTGAGGATGAGGTCGGTCTCGGGGTTGTAGTGCTGGGCGATGTATTCCAGCTCCGGGTCGTAGACGACGCCGCGATCTCCGCGCGCGCGGACGGACCGAATAAGACGGTGCATGGCGACCGACTTACCCGCGCCCGGACTGCCGGTGATGAGGGTGTGTTCCTGCTCGGCGTCCATCGGGTACGGGATGCCAACGAGGTTCGCCGGGAGGTGGTCGGGCCGGTTCTTCGCCTTGGCCTGCTCCTGATTGAATAGGGTGATCTCGTGCGCAAGCTGGGGTGCGCGAACAACCTGCTGTCCTCGGATTTGCCGGGTCTTCAGCTTCTCCTTGCCCGCTCGCGTGTACCAATAGGCCGTGGCGATCCCGGTCAGCGCCGCGCCCATAATCCAAAGAGCGAAGCCCAGCTTGGCATGATGGAAGTAGCCGTAGGCGTGGGGCGCGACCCAGCTGAGCTGCTCGACTTCGCCAACAGGGTACGGGCGGGGTCCACGTCCGGGTGTGGGCACGCTGATGAGTTGGGGTGCTGGCGGACCAACCCATTCGAGGACGTTCGCCATAAGGGCGAGGGTCCCATAGCTCTGCTCATCATCCGAAGCGCGGAGGTTCACGCAGATGACGCAGACGGCTCCCCACAGAATGAGGACGATCACGATGCGCGCGAGAACCTCGCGGATCATGTCGAAGGTATGCCCGATGGTCTGTCCACCACGAAGCCAGGCGGAGAGGTTGCCCTTGGAGGGTCGGCTCATTGTCACTTCCCGATTGGGTTAGGCGACAAGAGCGGGGCGGCGTCGGAAGGGGTGGCGCTTGATACTACTCTGACAGCGCCGCGAAAAGGGCCACGAGGCGATCATCTTCCGGCGGCGGCGCATCGACGTCGAATGGACGCTTCCCAAGGGGACCAAAAAGGAGCGCCCCAGCCTGGCCTCCCATCTGTCTCACCTTCGCCAGCTCCTCCTCGTTGAGGGTGCGCTTGGCCAAGGCTGTCAGGAGCGCGAGGGTCAGCATCGTCTGGTGACCAGCCTGCTGGGCGATCCAGTCGCGCCGATCCTGGTGCGCGGTGTTGATTAGCTCCTCGATCACTTGGCTTTGCGACAGACCACGGGTTTTCGCCAGCGTGCGAAGCCGTTGCTGGGCCTCTTTTGAGACATAGGCTGTGATGCGAGGGAGGTTGGTTGGCATTGGCGATCTGGGATTATGGCGGCACTAGTACCCCTCCCGTAGCACGTTGTTTCAGCGAGGGAAACCGGCAAATCCCCGAAGTGGGGGCACTAGTGACACCCGGTTGCGCCCGCCGTTTCGCCTGCAAAAACCGATACTTAGAAGAACCGCAGGTGTGCGTAAGGTGTGCACCTCCCACAGGGAGGTTTCTTCAACAGGCCCCCCCAGGGGCCACTCCTCACTCACGTGACTGGTTTGGGACTCCGAGAAAGGCCTCCCGACCCTCTAGGCACAGACCCAATTCGGCATCACCGACCAGATCGAGAACACCTCGACCGAGGCCGCCTTCGGCCGAGCAAAGACCCGCGAACAGCGGCTCGCCAGATCCGCCAGAGGCGGTTCGCCTCCCGTCGCCCGTCAGGGCCAGGGCAAAGGCGAACCGTCAGCGGATCAAAAACGGAGTCGAAGACGCACGTGCGTATCCGAGAGGGTCCTCCCGGCGGCCGCGCAGCGACCCCGGGCCGGAAGAAAGGCGCCCCGCGCCTCTAGGCATCGACCTCATGGCCCCCGCCATGGCCACCGTCCCCCGCGCCGCAGGCGCAACAAATCCACGCCGACCCGCGCACCGAGCACAGAAAAGGGCCCGCCCTGGACAAGCCAAAGCGGGCGCAGCCCGACGCGAAAAAACAGCGCTGGCGATCAGGGCCGAATGGGCAACAGCTCGCGCGCAGCGCAGCCGCCCAAAGGCCCGCGAGGCGTCGCAGAACGCCTCGGCGTTTTCGGTTCAATCCCGCGCCGAAGGCGCAACCGAAAACACGCCGCGCGCCCCCTGCCGGAACAGACGCCTATGGCGTCCATCCGCTCTCGAAAGTCGCCTGCGACAGGTCCGCTATTTCATCGGCGCAGCCGACCCAGACCACGCGGCGCGAAAGGTCACTGTTCCACGGGGCGACCGCGTCGCCATCGTCCTGGTGGCTCAGATAGAAGACCTCGAACCGGAAGGGCGTGCCCAGCGCCGAGAACACCCCGCACCGGCGCTCGCCGGATGGATCGATGTTGTGAGTGAAGCCGACGAAGTCGGCAACGCCATCCCAGAGCAAACACCAGCGACCCCGGCTGACATGTAGATAGACCTGCGGCCGTTCGTATTCCTCATCGGGCACGAAGCCCGGCGCAAGGAAGGCCATCGCCCCGGGGGAATAGGCCCGCCGGCAGCGGGTGTTGGTGTCCCCCGCGCGTGCGCGATCATTGAGAGCGGCCACGGCGGAGAGACGTTCCGCCGCAGGCATCGGGACAAGGGTGGATGCGGGCACCGCGACACCCTTCAGCGTGTCCCAGATCAGAGAGGCCAGAAGCCCCGGATTGCGGGGAAACCATCGGCTCGAATTGTACCGGGCCAGCACCGCCGCGCGGGCATGGTCCGGCAGGGCGAATAGCCGTGTCCGGACCTCCCGCCACTTGGCGGCATGAGCATCCCGCGCGCTCTGCTCCCAGACGATATCGCCCGCCTGACGACGGGCCATCTCCTCCTCGGCCGGAAGCTGAGCCTCCGCGATGAGCGGAGCCAGCAAGGGCAGCTTTTCGCGCTTCGCGCGACAGCTGCGCTCATAGGCCGACAACTGGCGGGGGGTGATGACGCGGGGGCCGTGGCGCTGTTTGCGAACGAACTGCATGACGGCGCTCCTAGGCCAGACCGTGCGCGGCGCGGGCTTCCGATTCACGCTCCCACAGTCGGCGGCAGGTCAGCGGAAGCCCGCCGTCCGACCGGTCGCCGTCGTAGCTGGGCCACGCCCGCGACCGCGCCCACTCCGCGCCGGAACGGCGCCAGACATAGTCAGCCAGCACCCCCCAATGCGGGTCGTCGTAGATGACATAGGCCCACTCATGCCGCCCGATCGTCATGACCGGGGAGACGTAAAGGACGGGCGCAAGGAAGAGATAGCGGACCTCGGGCGACGCCGAAGGCGGCGCATCCGAAGCCGTGAACAGGGCGAGCTGCGACACCGTCAATGCTCCGTCGGTTCGCCAGCCAGCCGCAAGGCCTGGGCGGCGGCGCAACGCGCCTCGCCCAACGCCGCGACCAAAGCCGGATCCACGGCGAGCCTGCGCGAGCTGATATCCTCGGCGACCGCGCCGGCGGATTGCTCCAGGGCGACCAGAGCGGCGAACAGCCGCTGGGCGCCAGCGAGCATCACGCCATCGGCCGTGGTCCCGTTGACAGTGGCCACGACCCCACGGCTCGGATCGACCACGACGCGGCGCTGTTCGAGGTAAAGCCAGCCCGCTGGCAAATCGGAAACCGGGCTCACATCGCCCCCCGCATCTGGTCCGCCTCGGCGGGCGAGGACAGTAGCAGCCGAAGCGCGAGATGGGGCCGGGTCGCCCGCTCGATCCGCCGCTGCTCCCGGCGCGCCTGCCGCAGGACCGCAAGCGGCCGAGGGATCACCCCGCGAGCCAGGGCGGTGACCGCAATGCGGGCCGCCGTCGTATCGTGCAGGCCGTGACAGGCCAGCGCATATCGCACAGCATCCCCGGCGAGGCGGTGACGGTCAGCAGCGCCGAGGCCCGTCTTGGCCGACGCGGCCAGCGCTTCCGCCAGGGCGAAGTCGGCGGACGTTTCACCCAGCGCCACGGCATAGATGCGCGCGCGCTGGCGGCGGGGCAGGTCCCGCAATGTGATCGGGGTCATGACTACTCCTTTCGGCCACAGACACGGCGGGCGAAGGGTTCGCACTGGGCCAGAAATCGTGATGGAAGGCGCCCGCGCTTTTCCGAAGCGTGGGCGGCAAAGCCGCACCGCGGACGGGGGAGGAAGGAGATCAAGGTCGTGGCGGCGGAGGGGGATCACCCGCCCTGCAGGCGGAGCCGAAGGGCGGGGACACCGCCGCCTAAGCCGCCTTGGCGGTCGCCTTGAGGGACGACCGGGGGCGGAGCCCCCCAAGGGGGAAAGAGGTAATCCGACGCGACCAGGCGCAAGCGACCGCGAGGCCGAAGGCCAGCTGGTCGCCAAGCCCGGGAGCGCACCCTGCCCTATCCGTCGCCGGGTCACCGCGCGCGAAGCGCTGCGGTCGGCGCCCCGCTGAGACGCTGACGCGACAGGCGGTAATGATCGCGAGGCCGAAGGCCAGCGATCGGCCCGCCCAGAGCGCCCGCAACCTGACCATCCGGCAGGCCGTCGTCGCGACCCGTAGGGAGCGGCGCGCGCAGCGAGGCCGTCGCCGGCAGCACTTGTCGAACGTGACCAGGCGCAAGCGACCGCGAGGCCGAAGGCCAGCTGGTCGCCAAGCCCGGGAGCGCCCCCTGCCCTGTCCGTCGCCGGGTCACCGCGCCGTCAGGCAGCGGTCGGCGCCACACCAACGGAGCGCGCACAAAAAGGGGGCCGAAGCCCCCGGGGATCAGTAGGGACAGCGAGCCAAGGCCGTCTGCGGGGTCAGGTCCGGGTCGCGTTGCCAGAGCTTCCGGGTCTCGGCCTCGACGGTGTCGTAGATCGACACCGCCGTGACATAGGGGTGCTGCGCCTGGCAGCGGTCAAACTCGGCGGCGGCGACCGCGAGATCCGAGGTGCGGTAGGCTTCTTCCTCGCCCACGATCTCATCGACGACCAGGACGAGGTAGCGCCCGTTCGCATCGCCGGGGCCGTAGTACCGTTCGGTGCTCGTGAGCCCGGCCGGGGCCGATTGGGTCGTGGCGGATTCGGACATGATGGATCTCCATGGGGCCGGTCCCAGCGACCGGCTATGGAGCCTCGGGGCACGGGTGGGCGCCCGGCAGTCACCGGAGCGGCGGCCTCGGCCGACGCGCAGGGGAACGGCGCAGCCGTTGACTTTCGGGCTCCCGTGACACGATGCGGAGGAGACGTGCGCGCTCTCTCTCAGTCCGGCAGGCCGTCGTCGCGACCCATAGGGAGCGGCGCGCGCAGCGAGGCCGTCGCCGGCGCACTTGTCGGACGTGACCAGGCGCAAGCGACCGCGAGGCCGAAGGCCAGCTGGTCGCCAAGCCCGGGAGCGCCCCCGCCCTATCCGTCGCCGGGTTACCGCGCGCGAAGCGCTGCGGTCGGCGCCGCACCCGTTGTGCGCGCGAAAAAGGGGGCCGAGGCCCCCTAGACGATCATCTCGTCGGCGATCGTGAAGGCGCTGTCGAAGCTGCTGGCGAGGCGCATTGAATGGTTCCCCCGGCGGACTTGGCTAATGGTCCAGGTCCGATGCGCGGGATCCCAATAAATTCGAACGCTGGCGGTGACATCGACGGTGTGCCGGAACGACGCCGGGGTAGCGTAGCGAGCCCGTGCCCACATCTCGTCCACGAGGGCCGGTCGGTTCAACCAGAGCCGGAAGCGGAACCGGCGATCCGTGGCGACCTTGTCTTCGGCGTAAGCGGTCAATCCCGCATCAGCCGTCCGCCATGTCTGGCAGACAGTTTCTGCATCGACCCAACGGGGACCGAGGATGGTCCAGACGCGAACCTGCCGAATGACGGCATGAGCGGGATAGATGCTGTCCCACGCACGCCCGAAATGCTCACGCGCCTCGGCGAGGAAGGCGGTGCTGAACTGGTAGGTCTCACGGACGATGTGACGTTGGGTCATGGCGTTCTCCTTTAGTCGGCCCCGGGGCGAGGCGCGATGAACCAGACGGGCACAGGTGGGTGCCCGGCAGTCACCGGAGAGCGCGGCCTTGGTCGCGATCGAAGGGAAACGGCGAAGCCGTTGACGGCTGGGCTCCTGTGACAGGATGGGAAGACGCGCGCGCTCTCTCTCAGTCCGGCAGGCCGTCGTCGCGACCCATAGGGAGCGGCGCGCGTAGCGAGGCCGTCGCCGGCGCACCTGTCGGACGTGACCAGGCGCAAGCGACCGCGAGGCCGAAGGCCAGCCGGTCGCCAAGCCCGGGAACGCCCCCGCCCTCGCCTTCGCCGGGTCACCGCGCGCGCAGCGCTGCGGTCGGCGCCCCGCTTGTGGGTCGCGCACAAAAAGGGGGCCGAAGCCCCCTCGATTAGAAGGGGCAGCCCATCATGGCGTCCGCCGCCGCCGGATCGAAGCGATCCCAGAAGGCGTTGTCGCTGGGATCGTTGGCCAGGATCATGGCATCGAACCACTCGTCCGCTGCGCTGGTGTGCTGCAGCTCCTCGATCGAGTCCCGGATATACTCGTCCTCAAAGGGGAAGGTGCCCGCATCCCACATGGGCTGCAGGACCAGGTAGAACGGATCATGACCTTGATCTCCGTAGTCGATCGAGCGGGTGAAGGCGTCCCAGGCCTCGATTTGAGCCTGACGGTCCAGAGCGGCCCAGGCGGCTTGAACTTGTTCGATCGTTTGCATGACTGTTCTCCATGAAGCCGATCCCAGCGACCGGCGATGAAGCTTCGGGGCACGGGTGGCGCTCGGCAGTCACCGGAGGCGCGGCCTCGGCCGCGGCGGAGGGGAACGGCGAAGCCGTTGACTTCCGGGCTCCCGTGACACGATGCGAAAACGACGTGCGCGGGAAAGTGCCCGCGACTAGCGGGCACACGATCAGCAAGCCCGTCAGGGCGCAGCGTGTGCTGACGATGATCCGGACGCGGACAGCCGAAGTCGCGGCGACGGCCACAGGCCGCCGCCGTCGTGCCCCGGTAGCCCGACCCATCGCCCGCTCAGGCAACAGGTCGGATCGGTGTCGGTGTCAGAAGGCGAAGGCCCCCTGCCCCGACGATTGTTCGATGAAGGTGGCGGACGGTCCGGCTTGGTGTCGGTCCCGGCCGAGGCGCGTCCACTGCAGGTGGCCGCTGCGGTCCTTGGCGAACCATCCGGTCTCAAGTCCGATGACGATGGCCCACGCGGTATCGCCCGGCGCGTCGCAGCCCGTGTTCACGGGCCAGCGCTCCACCTTGTCGTCTGCCGTAACGGAGCCCGGCCGGGGGAAGCTGCAGAGGATGGCGTTCGGATCGGCGGGACAGGCAACGCCCAGCACATCGAAGATGTGGCGGGCATCGGCGGGGGTGAGGGCGTCACCGTCCTCCCGACCACAGCTCAGCGAGAAGGTCACGGCCTGCAGGAGATGGGCGTCAGTCGTGAACTGGCGGGTGTCGAGGGCATCTTGCCAGCGACCCGCCGAGATCAGATCGACGGCGTGCCACCACATGCCGAGGCCGGTTTTGGTGTAGCCGTAGGGGTTCGGAGCGCCACCGGCGGGGATGGCCATGCCCATGACCTGGCAGACATGTTTGACGAAGGGATGATCGACCAGGGCCGGGTGCATGAGGCCCAGCCGCCGCCCGCCCTCCTGATACTCGCTGACCTCGATTGGGAAGCGGAACAGACGAGAAGGGAGATTCCACGGCGCCGGGAGGGTCCAGTCGTGGGGGACGGTGAGGGCGTGGTTCAGATCCAGCAGGAAGCTGTTGTGAGCCAGTCCTTCGGCGATCAGGCGGTCGCCAATTTCGTCGCGCGGCAACTCGGCCGCGGGAGCCTCGGCGATGATGACGGGAGGGGCGGTGACTTCGGGAAGGGCTTCGATCGCTTGCATCGTGGTCTCCATCGTTGGCCGGTCCCAGCGACCGGCTATGGAGCTTCGGGGCACAGGTGGGCGCCCGGCAGTCACCGGAGCGGCGGCCCACTCGGCCGACGCGAAGGGCGAACGGCGCAGCCGTTGACTTCCGGGCTCCTGTGAAACGATGCGAACAAGACGTGCGCGTTTCTTTTTCATTCCGGCAGGCCGTCGTCGCGACCCATAGGGAGCGGCGCGCGAAGCGAGGCCGTCGCCGGCACACCTGTCCGACGTGACCAGGCGCAAGCGACCGCGAGGCCGAAGGCCAGCTGGTCGCCAAGCCCGGGAACGCCCCCTGTTCTATCCGTCGCGGGTCACCGCGCCGTCAGGCAGCGGTCGGCGCCTGAGATCAGGCCGCTTGTGGATGAGGGGTTTCGGCAAACAGCCGAGATGACGGAGAGACGTCGAAGACGCCGGCGTCACGCTTGTCGAACAGGGTTAGCCATTGGCCGAGGTCGGCGCGCTCTGTGACAGGCACGCCGGATTCTGCGTCCTGGAAGCGGACGAGGGCTTGCGGCGCCATCGCGGTGATCTCGTCGATCGCTTCCGACGATAGAAGCCCCTGTTCGCGGATATAGTCTGTGATGCGGCCCGGCTTTTTCTCGCCGCCGCGAGTCCCCTTGACGCCGTTGCGCCATAGCCCCTCGATCTTCTGAAGCCGGGGCGCGGCGCGGGCTTCCATCAACACGATCCTGCGCAGCTGTTCGACAGGCAGGGTGTGGACCTCCCACGTCTTCATGGCGCCGCACATGAAGCAGGCGCTCTTCGGGGGAACGGGAAGGCCTGCACGACGGATCCGCTCTTCGCAATCGCAGCGATGCCAGCCCAGCACGCGAAGCGGGTAGCCGTAGACGTAGCGGGGATCGACATAGCCTTCGCGGTGCGCGTAGCGCTTGGCGTCGGCTGGGGAGCAGTCGTAGCCAATCAGCTTGATGACCTTGCCCCCGTTCGCCCAGGCAGTGACGGCAGGCTCCCACTGTTCGGTCCATTTGTTCTGAGGCTCGATCTTCCACTTCTGGGAGCAGCTGGAGAACCCGAAAGAGATCGACGGCAAAGTGCCGTTGGTCAGGCAGTTCTCATCGAGAGAGCGGTAGGGAGGGAAGTTTTTGTAGTTCTTGGGCTGATAGCGGACGGTGATTAGCGTCACGCCGCGATCAGCGAGCCATTTGGCGAAGAGTTCGATGAAGGCATAGGTGGTGGGCTTCTCGCTGCCTGTGTCAGCAAACAGGACAATGTCGATGCGGATGCCGGTCTCGATCAGCTCTATCAGCATCGCGGTGCTGTCGACGCCGCCGCCGTATGCCACCATCACCGGGGTATCGGCCTCGAAGAAGGAATGCTGATTGCCTGCGGCCTCGGCCTTCCACGCCTCCATGGCCTCGATGAGTGGACTGGTCATGATGATCTCCTCGAATCCCGATCCCAACGATCGGCTTCCGAGGCTCGGGCCACGGGTGGCGCTCGGCAGTCACCGGAGCGGCGGCCCACTCGGCCGACGCGGAGGGCGAACGGCGTAGCCGTTGACTTCCGGGCTCCCGTGTCACGATGCCAAGATGACGGTCGCCCCCCTTTCATTCCGGCAGGCCGTCGTCGCGACCCATAGGGAGCGGCGCGCGCAGCGAGGCCGTCGCCGGCGCACCTGTCGGACGTGACCAGGCGCAAGCGACCGCGAGGCCGAAGGCCAGCTGGTCGCCAAGCCCGGGAACGGTCCCTGCCCTGTCCGTCGCCGGGTCACCGCGCGCGAAGCGCCGCGGTCGGCGTCGCACCGACCGATCGCGCACAAAAAGGGGGCCGAAGCCCCCTCGATCAGATGAGGCCTTTGGACCGGAAACTGACGCAGCTCTCGCTCGCTACGATGACGTGGTCATGGACGGCGATGCCCATGAGCTTGCCGATCTCGATGAGGGACTTGGTGATGTCGATGTCAGCCCGCGACGGGGTGGGATCGCCCGAGGGATGGTTGTGGACCAGAATCAGCGCGGCGCAGCCAAGCTCCAAGGCGCGCCGTATAACCTCCCGTGGGTAGACCGGCGCGTGATTGATCGTGCCCGCCCCCAGCAGCTCGTCGCGGATCAGGCGGTTCTTGTTGTCGAGGAACAGAACCCGGAACTGCTCGATCTTGGCATGGGCCAGCCGCGCGCGCAGGTATTCGTTCAGGACGGACCAGGAGCTTAGGACGCAACGGTCCTCGATCCCGGCCCGCGCCATTCGGGCGCCCAACTCCGAGGCAAGCTGCAGATCCTGATGAACCGCCGCGTCGAGGCCGGTTCGATGGGTGAAGTCGCCTACGGTGGCGGACGTTGCCGCCGCCGCTGAGCCGAACTCGTCGATGATGATGTAGGCGGCCCCGAGGCCGCCGTTGTGGCGAAGAAGCCGACCCAGCAAGTCGGTATCGCTGAGTGATCCGCAGTGGTCGTGGTTCGGCGAGACGGTCTCGCGGGGCAAGAACCCGGTGAAGGGCAACGCCAACTCCGAGACGCCGGGCGGGGTTGAGGAACGGCGGGCCATCTTAGAACGCCGCCACTTGCTGAGCGGTGACCCAATGCAGCGGAACCTCTTGCCAGGCCGCGACCTGTTGGCGGGCGGCCAACTCCGTGGCGGCCCAGGTGATGACCGAGAACTGAGTGACGCTGCCGACCAGGCATTGCCATTTGGGGAAACCGTTGATCGTGACGGTGTTCATGTCGATGCTCCTTTTTTGGCCGATCCCAGCGATCGGCGATGGAGCTTCGGGACACGGGTGGCGCTCGGCAGTCACCGGAGCGGCGGCCTCTTGGCCGCCGGCGGAGGGGAACGGCGCAGCCGTTGACTTCCGGGCTCCCGTGACACGATGCGAAAACGACGTGCGCAGTAAACTTTCCGGTACGGGCAGGCCGTCGTCGCGCCCCATAGGGAGCGACGCGCGAAGCGAGGCCGTCGCCCGCCGCACTCGTCAGACGTGACCAGGCGCAAGCGACCGCGAGGCCGAAGGCCAGCTGGTCGCCAAGCCCGGGAGCGCCCCCGGTCTATCTGTAGGCAGGCCGAGGCGGCGAGCGGAGCGAACCGCCCGCCGCATGGCGCGGCCGTCGCCGGCGCAACAGGCCGGAGATGTCACCAGGGCAGGATCTTCCAGGTGGCGTGAGCCTCGGCCTCAAGCCGATCGGCCAGCTGGATGTCCATCAGGTGATCGCCCTTGGCGAGGCACCAGGCCTCGTTCCAGAACCACATGTTCGCGTCGGCCCGGGCCTCTTCGGCCGGGTCGTCCGCGACATGGTAGCCCTTGGCGGGATCGTAGTGGGTCTCGTAGGACCCGCTCGGCTCGTGACCGACGACGTCGAGGAAGGCCGCCGCCATGACCATGTTCGAGTCGCAGAAATCGTGCGACGCACAGGTGTCGAATGGGCTGTCCCACGCCTCGGCATTGCGCCGGAGCATTTCGGCCCACTGTTCGGTCGTCAGCGTCTCCTTCAGACGCTCGACGAACCGGGCGGAGAGCGAGGCGACCAGACCGGTCAACAGCTCAAGGGCACGCCCCAACGCGGCGCACGCGGTGGCGTCCTCGTCGATGTTCGGGGTGTGGCCGCCGGAAAGGTCAACCAGGCCATCCGGACCGGGCTGCAGCGCGCGCCATTCGTCGACGCTGTCGGACTCGCCGTCGAGCCAGATGGCGACTTCGGTCTGAACGGCGGGCGTGATGCTGATGTCGGCCCAACCGTTCCAGGTTGTGCCGTGGGCGAAGCCGTCCCAGATCGGGGAATCGTCAAAGTGCCATTTGACGGGACGCAGCGAAGCGCCGGTCATTGGACCGGGCCCCGCGCGCCGTCGAAGCACAGGTGGAAGGGGTGGAAGACCGCCTCGCCAGCGGCCTCGGCTGCGGCGTAGCTGTTGGCCTGCGCCATGCGCTCGGTGCCCGACAGGCTCTGGAATGCGGCGATGATGGAGGCGCGCTGCATCTGCAGCTGTTGTGCGATGATTGACATATCGGGACGGGGCATCTTGTTTCTCCAGCTCCCAGCCAGGTGATCCGGCTGGCTCGCGGGTGTCCCGCGATCACGCCCCTTGCCAGGCGGGGTTTGAGCCGGAAGCGCACCCGAAGGGCCGGAACGGAGTGGAGGACGGCGTAGCCGTTGAGCGACCGGCGACCCCGCCCCTCTTGGGCGTGATTGATCGCGGAACCCGCAGGCCGGAAACCACGGGAGCGACCGAGAAGCGCTCCGTCGTCCTGTTTGACCGACGACAGCCAATGCCCGCCGCCCTGCCCCCTAAGCCGCACCGGGAGCCCACGAGCGGGCGGCATGGCCGGGGAAGTTCGTTGACCGCCTTGCGCCCCCAGCGCGGTCCCACGCCCACCAGCGGCCATTCTCACGGCTCACACAGCCAGCGCCGGAGCTTGGCGCGCATGTAGCCGATCTGGTCGTTGATGATGGTCAAGGGCGCGGTGGCCGCGATGAACCCGTGATCGGTCATCTCAGCGACATAGGACTGCCCGACCCGGACGTACTCCTTGCCGCCGCAGATGGCGACGTCCTCAAAGGCGCGACCCGCTTCGCGGACGAGACGAGCGATGACGCCGCCGGCGGTCCGCAGCCGCTCGCGGCTGGCAAGGTGCCGATCGCGCGCGCCCTGGGTGCGGAACGTGAGGTCATAGTTGGGATAGTACCCTGCCAGCCCGCGCTGGATCATCGTCTCGGCGGTCTTGGCCGTGAGCAGGGTGTTGTAGTGGGGCAGAGGATCCCGGGAGTGCCCGAAGCCGTAGCGGGCTGAAAGGAACGCGACGTGCGCTAGGGACCCATCGGGGTCGGCCGCTTTGAGGGTTTGCCAGAGCGGCCCGGTGTAGCGGTCCCGCGCCGAGAGGTCTTCGCCTTCAGCCTTGGACGAGGAACAGGCGAGGATCAGCAGCCGCGGCCGCGCTAGCGGGCGCGCTGCAGGAGCGCGGTCGGCCGGAGCGGTGAAGTCCAATTCGTGCTGGCGCATAAGCTCGCACAGTGTTGCGTGGGTCATCGGGTTCTCCTCGGTGAGCCGCCCGGAACGGGCGGGGCGCGCCCTATCCGTTGCGAGGTGCCGGCCCGTCACCGAGGACTCGGCCGTCCGGCCGGTCAGAGGGGAACGGCGAAGCCGTTGACGGGATAACCGGCGGTGCCCTTGCATCAGGATCGGCCGACCCCGCCGCCCCTCTCTCAGTCCGGCAGGCCGTCGTCGCGACCCATGGGGAGCGGCGCGCGCAGCGAGGCCGTCGCCGGCGCACTTGTCTGACGTGACCAGGCGCAAGCGACCGCGAGGCCGAAGGCCAGCTGGTCGCCAAGCCCGGGAACGCCCCCTGCCCTCACAGTAGGCAGGCCGAGGCGGCGAGCGGAGCGAACCGCCCGCCGCAAGGCGCGGCCGTCGCCGTCACCCGGATGGGTGAAGGTCCAGGATCGCGTCAGCCTCATCCCGGGCGAGGACGTAGCCACAGTCCGCCGGGATCTCGCTCTCGTCCTGGTAGATGTGCGTCAACAGGGCTTCATCGACGAGGTCGCGCAGGGTGCGAAGCACCGTGAGACCGTCGGCGCTGAGCTCCGCGGCGGAGGCCGAGGCGCGCAGCGCCCGGGCCTCGATGATGAGATAGGACAGCGTGTCCACGGCGTCGGCGCCGGACATATGGCCGTCAAGCTCCTCGCCGGTCTTCATGCCGGCGATGCGATCGAGGAAGGTGATGAGGCTCATTGGGTGATCTCCTGGGTCAGGGCGCAATGCAGTTCGACAGACAGACCGGACAGGCCCGAAAGGGTGTCCGCGACAGCCTTGGCCTGGTCGAGGTCGGCATTGGGAAGGTCGGTGATGGCGAGCGCTTCACCGTCAGGGTTGATGCCGTACACGGTGTAGAATTCGGTGCTGGCGCGGTCCTGGCCGCCGTCGACGACACCGTCGTCGTCGGGGTCCATGCGACAGCCGCCGATCTGCAGCACAGTGAACTCCCGCCAGTCCGGCTCGGCGCCGTCGGTGCAGCAGTTGAACAAGACAGCCGGATCGACCGGGACGGGGTCGGCGACGGCCGAGGGTTCCTCGGGAAGCAGGCCGTTTTCGATCGCCATGCGCGCGAGCGCGCCGGCGATCACGCGCGCGCCGTCCTCGAGGGCCGCGCTTTGGCAGGGCAGGAAATCGCCGGACGTCCAGCTCATGGCGTCAGCCAGGACGGAGGCCATGGCTTCAACGCCGGCGGATGCAGCCTTATCGAGGAGATCAGACGAGACGGAGGCCAAGGCGGCCTGGTCGTGCAAGTCAGCGAGATTCATGAAGGTCTCCAGCTTCCAGCCGGGGGATCCAGCTGGCCCGCGGGCTTGCCGCGATC